>NZ_JANQDF010000179.1:0-25414 GCF_029891675.1 Anabaenopsis tanganyikae CS-531 | reverse complement strand
ATTCCAAGTAGCTAAACCCCAGTTATAAGTAAACCTGGCAATACCTGCGTGTTTATTCATTATTATTTCTTGGGCTTGACTCAGTTTCAACTTTGTTTTAATGGATAAAAGCATTGCTCGACCTCAACACTGTATTTCTTTCTTGTCTAATTGTGTCAGATATTGTTTAGGTTCGTCAATAGCTTTTTTAAGGGTTTCCTTGATTTGCTTGGAATAATTTCTCAATCCGTACAAGCGACCAGAAAAACAATGAATGATTGCCATTAATTCCTCGACTAATTCCTGTTGTGGAGATAGTGATTCTTGATTGGCTACAATAATTTCACATCCTACAGATGTAGCTAGTTCCAGGATAAAATCAAAAGCAAATCGGCACATTCTATTGTGTGCCACAACAATCGTTGAAATTTCGCCCCTTAACATCGACATCATTATTATTGACAGAAATTTATTTCTTTTAAAATTTAAACCTCCACCAATTTCTGATACCCAATCATCAACAGATAATCCCCTATTTAAGCAAAAAGTTTCCATTGCAGCTATTTGATTTTTTAGTTCCGGTTTTTGCCCACTAGATGATACCCGACAATAAACTATTACTTTTCGTTTTGATTCAATAGGTTTCAGTCCTTGGGCTATCAATAAGTCATCTTTAGTATAGAAACGATGTCCTGATAATGTTCTTTTAGCAGGAAGCTTCCCAAATGAATCCCATCGTTGTAATGTCTTGACTGACACCCCAATTTTCTCTGCAAACTCATGAGGTTTAAACATAAATACACTTATAGGTTTGTAGATAAGTGTATAGGCTTGTCTATTTAATTCTCAACTAGGCTACTACTCTCAACTTGATTCTCGGCTATGAATAGCTACTCACTTTTTTGGCGCAGTCGTCTACGGCTAGCCCTTTGGTATGCTGGGGTCATGGGTGTGATTTTGAGTGTTTCTGGGTTGGGGATGTATCGAGCAATGGTACAAACAAACTGGGCAGCAATGGAGCGCGAAATAGAATCAATTGCGGGAACTTTACACGATAGCGTCGAACCACTACTACCCGCTGGGGAAGAACCTACTGCTGTGCTGCAACAAATTTTTCCTGATCTGTGTTTGAGTGGGGAACCTTGTCAGGCTACGCCAACCCTGATTCAACGACACACCATTGGTATCAGCGATCGCACCACATATTATATTCGGCTGTTCAATCATCAAGGTAAACTCCTGGCTTTTTCACCCAATCAACCCCTATCTGTGCCGCCAACTCTCAACCGCAATTCATGGCAAACCTTCCGCACCGCTAAGGGTATTCGCTATCACCAATTCACCACGATTTTACATAGTGCCAATGCTGATTCATCCTGGGGCTATTTGCAAATTGGGCGCACTTTAGAACATTTTGATCAGGAAATCAGGCGAATTCAATCGATTATGGCCATTGGTTTGCCTATTGCTTTGAGCTTGGTTGCTACTTCTAGTTGGTGGCTTTCAGGATTAGCAATGCAGCCGATTTACCACTCCTATCAGCAACACCAACAATTTACCGCCAATGCGGCCCATGAATTGCGATCGCCCCTGGCTAGCCTGTTGGCAACTGTGGAAGCTATTCTGCGCATACCCCAATCAAATCCACAGGATATGCAAATAATGCTTTATACTGTTGAGCGCCAAGGACGACGATTGAGCCATTTGATCGCGGACTTACTCTTGTTAACCAGTCTTGAGCAAAATTCAGATGGAGAGCAATTTTCGCTTCCTTGTTGCTTAAATGATTTGGTGAGCGATTTGACCGAAGAATTTTTAGAGATGGCCACTGCTGGTGATATTCACTTAACCTGCCAAATTCCCACTTACGAGGTTTATACTTTAGGTAACGAATCCCAACTTTACCGTTTAGTGTCAAACTTGATTGCCAATGCCATTCAGTACACACCCACTGGGGGATATGTAACTGTTAGCCTAGTCAAGAGTGATTACACTGCTGTGATTGCGGTGAAAGATACAGGGATTGGCATTGGGCTTGCTGATCAGGAGCGAATTTTTGAGCGCTTTTACCGTGTTGATGGCGATCGCTCTCGTAAAACCGGAGGTACAGGGTTGGGGCTAGCCATTGCTCTGGCGATCGCCCAAAAACATCAGGGGATTCTCAAAGTTGAAAGTCAGGTGGGAAAAGGTAGCATTTTCATGCTAGTATTGAAAATACAACGGCTAGAAACACGTGGCACTGAACTACCTCACGAGTAGTATGGCTAGCGCCACGCTATCGCTATCAGAAACTATGACAGCGGTAAACCAATTTTCTGTGCTGTCTCCCTGGCCATATCCCAGACATCTTGGGATGTGATGCCGCCGGTACCTCGCCAATTGCCACTGATGCCTGTATAATCTCCCATGGGCTGAAATACGTTACCGTCGGTGATGTGGGCTGGTTTGTGATCCTGAAAGTGATCCTGATCAACTTGCTTTGCCATCATCGGTTCATATAGGTCTGGGGCTAAGGTTTTTTGTAATATCTGCAAGTATACAGCTTGACCAACGACAATTTCTCGCTGTGGTTTATTCACTAACTCGACAATGGCATCAGCTACCTGTTTAGCCGGGTATACAGGGGTCATGGCCTTAGTTTGGCGACCGGTGTAATTGGCAGCGTGTTGAAAAATTGGTGTATCTATAGAACCTGGTAGTACTGTACAAACATGAATGTCTTTGGCATTATCTAAATACAATTCCATGCGCAGAGAGTCGGAAAGACCACGAATCGCATATTTACTGATGGTGTAAGGGCTGGTGTATGGCTGACCGGTTACCCCCACTACTGAGGAAACATTGATCAGGTTACCGCTACCTTGTTCTCGGAAGTACGGTAACACAGCCCGCGCACCGTAAATATAACCAAATAGATTGGTTTCAATTACCTGGCGAAATACTTCCGGGGGTGCTTCTTCAAATCTGGCAAATAAACTAACAGCGGCATTATTTACCCATACATCAATTCTGCCAAAAGATGCGATCGCCCGCTGGGTTAATTCTTGAACTTCCGACTCATTACTAACATCGGTTGGTATGGCTAGAGCCGTTCCACCCAAGTGTTGACATTCTTGGGCTACTTCTTCGAGTGCTGTTTGATTCCGTGCTGCTAAAACTAATGTTCCCCGTTTTTTGGCAAATTCTAGAGCTGTCGCCCGTCCAATACCGGTTGATGCACCTGTAATTACAATGACTGAATTTCTAATCGGTCGTGTCATATTTCTTTCTCCACCAGAGGATGTATGATTTAGCGTTATTGCCTTTAATTACTTAAAAATACTCGTACCAATCCTATAGAAAATATTGACATTTTTATCACAACCTTAAGATAGATATTTCTAATTATGATTATTCCCAGTCCAGGAGTAACTTGCAGTTCATTAAAGCCTTTTTCAGGCTCATGAAGTACACACCAATTCCCTATTCCCTGTTCCCTGTTCCCTGTTCCCTGTTCCCTCAAACTAAAAAAAATTGTATCTCACGACCATGGGAAATGCTATATAAATCTACCTCTGAATATTTCCAGTGATGGAATAAAAAGCGTCATTACCGAGCTAAAGTCAAATTACAATCATTCTCTGGCGGTGTTATGAAAATTGGCACTGATTATTTAGGTGATGGTGTTTGTACATTTACCGTTTGGGGTCCCAATTTAGCAACAGTCTCACTGGAAATTATCTCCCCCCAGCGGCGCTTACTTCCGATGCAGCAGTTAGGGGAATATTGGCAATTTACCGGGAGAGATATTGCTCCAGGAACACAATATTTATATCTATTAAATAATAGTGAGTCTCGACCTGACCCAGCATCACATTTTCAGCCTTTAGATGTACATGGACCTTCCCAAGTTATAAATCATAGTTTTGGTTGGAGTGATCACAGTTGGTCTGGTATTCCATTGGAAACGATGATTATCTATGAGTTGCATGTTGGTACTTTCACCCCGGAGGGAACCTTTAGGGCGATTATTCCCCGACTCCCAGATTTACGAGAATTGGGAATAAATGCTATTGAACTTATGCCTGTAGCCCAATTTCCCGGAGAACGCAATTGGGGTTATGATGGTGTTTATCCCTTTGCGGTCCATAATTCTTATGGTTCCCCTGAGCAGTTAAAACAATTAGTTGATGCTTGTCATCAAGAGGGAATAGCTGTAATTTTAGATGTGGTTTATAACCACTTTGGCCCAGAGGGTAATTATACAAGTCGCTTCGCACCTTATCTCACAGAAACTTATCGCACTCCTTGGGGTAGTGCGATTAATTTTGATCATGCACATAGCTATAATGTGCGGCAATTTTTTATTCAAAATGCCATATATTGGTTAACTGAATTTCATATTGATGCTTTACGCTTAGATGCTATTCACGCTATTTATGATTTGGGTGCAAAACACTTTTTAGCTGAACTGGCTGAAAATGTAGCTGTGCTTTCTGCGCAACAGGGACGGAAACTATATTTAATTGCTGAAAGTGATTTAAATGACCCGCGTATTATTCGCCCACCTGAGTTGGGTGGTTATGGGATTGATGCTCAATGGAGTGACGACTTTCATCATTCATTATATAGTTTGTTGACAGGCGATCGCACAGGATACTATCAGGATTTTGGTCTGTATGAACATCTAGTAAAAGCCTACAAAGATACTTTTGTTTATGACTGGCAATATTCCCATTATCGCCAACGTTATCACGGAAATAACACCAGCGATCGCCCTCCATCTCAATTTATAGTTTACAGCCAAAATCATGACCAGATAGGTAACAGAGTTTTAGGTGAAAGATTATCGCAACTGGTAAATTTTGACTCCTTAAAATTAGCTGCTGGTATAGTTTTACTTTCTCCCTATATTCCCCTGTTATTTATGGGGGAAGAATATGGCGAACAATCACCATTTATATACTTTGTTAGTCATTCAGACCCCCATTTAATTCAAGCAGTTAAACAGGGACGTAAACAGGAATTTTCGGGTTTTTCTGCTCAAGGAGAACCTCCACCCCCAGAGTCAACTAACACCTTTAACCTCTGTAAGCTGAATTGGGAAAAACGCCAAGCAGGTCAGCATCAAGTTTTATTATCATTTTACCAAAATTTGATTCAGATACGCCGCGAAAATCTCTCTTTATTACAAAGCAGCAGAGAAAATTTAGAAATAGGATTTTATGAAGATAAAAAGCTAATTTTATGGTGTAAATGTCGGGAAAATAACCAGATATTTTGCGCCATGAATTTTCAGAATTATCAAGTTAGGTTTAACCATAACTTTGCAAGTAATAATTGGGTTAAAGTTTTAGATTCTGCTGCAACTAAATGGTTAGGTAGGGGTTCACAGTTACCGGATAAAGTTAAATTACAGCAGCAATTAACCCTACCTCAGCAAAGTTTTGTAGTTTATCAAAAATCAACACCCACAGACAAAGAATAACCTAAAAAGGAGTTATTTTTGCTATGCGCATACCTACAGCAACTTATCGCATTCAATTCAATTGTACATTTAATTTTAATTCGGCTGAAAAAATTGTCAATTATCTGGATGATTTAGGTATTTCTGACCTATACGCATCACCAATATTTAAAGCCAGAATAGCTAGTACTCACGGCTATGATATAGTTGACCCTAATCAGTTAAACCCAGAGTTAGGAACACCAGCAGATTTTGCGGCTTTAGTTGCAGAACTAAAACAGCATAATATGGGGTGGTTACAAGATATTGTTCCTAACCATATGGCTTATGATAGCCAAAACCAATATCTGATGAATGTTCTAGAAAATGGTAGTAATTCTGTTTATGCAAACTATTTTGATATTTCTTGGAATTCTCCCATAGTTAATGGATTTGGTGAGAATCAACAACAACTATTAGCACCTTTACTTGGTAACTTTTATGGTGATTCTTTGGAAAATGGGGAAATTAAACTTAAATATGGTCAAAATGGCTTGAGTGTTAATTATTATGATTTGAGCTTCCCACTGAAACTGGAATCTTACGCTACGTTTCTGAATCAAAATATAGCTAAATTATCTGAAGTTTTAGGGAGAAATAACCCCATATTTGTCAGACTTCTAGGTATTCTTTATGTAGTCAAACATATACCTGCTGATGTCACAGCAAAGGAACGACAAGACCAAATTGATTTTGTCAAAGGATTGTTGTGGGAACTCTATACAGATAATAGAGATTTTAAAGGATTTATTGATAATAATATCAATTTTTTTAATGGTCAACCCGGTAACCCAGAAAGCTTTAATCTTTTAGATAGTTTACTCTCTGAACAATTTTTCCGCCTCGCTTTTTGGAAGGTGGGCGCAGAAGAGATTAATTACAGGAGGTTTTTTACTATTAACGAGTTAATTTCTGTTAAAAGTGAAGATTTTCAGGTATTTGAACACACCCACAGTTTAATTACTAACTTGGTGAAGGAAAATCAAATTACCGGTTTACGAGTTGACCATATTGATGGTCTTTATAACCCAACTGAGTATTTGCAGAGATTACAAGCAAAAGTAGGTGATACATACATCATAGTTGAAAAGATTCTGGAAGCGGGAGAAGATTTACCTCACTACTGGTCAATTCAGGGGACTACGGGTTATGATTTCTTAAATTATCTGAATGGTATTTTTTGTCAATCTGCAAGTGAAGATGATTTGACTAAAACTTACTGTAATATTACGGGGTTTAGAACAGACTATGAGCAACTGACTGTTGATAAGAAGCACTTAATTTTAGAAACAAATTTAGCAGGAGATGTTGATAATTTAACTTATATTTTTAAGAAAATAGCGAGTAAACATCGTTACGGTAATGATTTTACCATTAATGGTTTAAAAAGAGCGATCGCCCAAATCCTCACTTTATTTCCCATTTACCGCACTTATACCCATCAGAGTGAGATTTTAGCTGCAGACCGCCAATATATCACAGCAGTAATTCAACAAGCTAAATCAAATCTACCTCTATTACACCATGAATTAACTTTTATTGAAAAAGTCCTGTTACTGGAATATGAAAATTCTCTCACACCAGAAGACCAAGAGCAATGGCTGTATTTTGTCATGCGACTACAACAGTATACTGGTCCGTTAATGGCTAAAGGCGTTGAAGACACTGCATTATATGTTTATAACCGGTTTATTTCCTTAAACGAAGTCGGTGGAAACCCAGCTAAATTTGGTTTGACTCTTACCGATTTCCACGACTTTAACCAACAGCGCCAAACTCGTTGGCTACACTCGGTGAATACTACCTCTACCCATGATACTAAAAGAGGTGAAGATGTTCGCGCCAGATTAAATGTTTTATCAGAAATTCCCGAAGAATGGCAAAAACAAGTTTATGGATTTTGTGAAATTAACCGTGTTCACAAAACCAGTATAAATAAAACTTTATCCATACCAGATACTAATGACGAATATCAATTATATCAGATGCTCATAGGGGCATTGCCATTTTTTGAACATGAGTATAGCAATTTTAATGACCGCATTCAAGATTATGTACTCAAAGCTGCTAGAGAAGCTAAACTTTATACAGCATGGCTGCGACCCAATCAAACCTATGAAAATGCTTTAACTAAATTTGTGGCCGAAGTCTTAAAATTATCCCCAGAAAATAAATTTTGGCAGAAATTTTTACCCTTTCAGCAAAAGGTCGCCTACTATGGTATTTTTAACTCTTTATCTCAGACATTAATAAAAATCACCTCCCCAGGAGTTCCAGATTTTTATCAAGGAACTGAACTTTGGGATTTGAGTATGGTAGACCCGGATAATCGTCGTCAAGTTGATTTTGAAATTCGCCAGGATCATCTCAAATTCATTAAACAACAAATCCAGAGGGATATTTTAAACTTGATAGATGAACTATTAGCCACCAAAGAAGATGGTAGAATAAAGTTATTTCTCACTATCCAAGCCTTAAAAGCCAGAAGGGAAAACATCAGGGTTTTTCAAGAGCGTGGCTATATCCCCTTAGAAACTGGGGGAAAATTCTCAGACCATATCATTGCTTTTGCGAGAATACATGGTGATGATCAAATAATTACCATTGCACCCCGCTTTCTTACCAGTGTAATTCAACCAGGTGAATATCCTCTTGGTTTATCAGTCTGGGATGACACTTATATTAGTTTACCACCATCCGCGTCTTTGATGTGGCAAGATAGCATTACCGGGGAAAAGCTCAAAGCTGATCAAAATATCGCAGTTGGGGAAGCACTGCAAAACTTCCCCGTAGCACTTTTAAAAAAGTGTAACTCGGATCAAAAAACTTGGCGATAACGTGGCTTAAACTATACCTTGACAAAATTCAAGGAGCTAACCGAGCTTTACCTTGACGCTGCTTTTCATACCATTGTGCGATCGCCGGTGTCCATTCTACAAAATGAGGCCACATCAGTTCACACAACTTTTGAATTTCCAATTGAGCATCCTTTTTATATCTCATATCACAAAAGTGCATGAAGGAGCGTAAATTGAAACTGACCACAAAATGCTGGCGATAATCAAAAGGTACCTTACCTCTAGCGTGTTCCTCAGACATTCCCCCCTCAAAATCGGCTTTATAACGCTTCGCAGCTTCCAGACACCATGCTAAATCCGCTGTGCGTTGTTCGGGAGAATAGTAATATTTTTTACCATTTCTATCGGAGTAATAACCAACTGGACGCAGGTAAAAAACCTCTTCAATGTCTTTTTTGCCTTCCACTACATCAATAAATTGGTTACCCGTATACCTAAAAGACTGGACATCGAAAGATACAGATATTCTATGAGTACGAGCCTGCTGCATCACACTATGGGGGAAATAACCACAGTTGAAAACAATTTGGGGATGCTCCAATGGTCCATAATGTCCCCTCTCCCCCGCTAATAGTCGCTTAAGAATAATTTCGCCACATTTTGACTCTGTAGGCCAGGAGTCACGCTGATCATACACCAAGCCATCACTATAATCTTGGTGCATGGCAGCGTAAATCACCTGCTGAGGATTTGGTGTTTTGGCAATCACCTCTACTCGAAATCGATCCATTGATAAATTGCAGCCTGTTCGTTAAATGTCTTTGACACTCCCCACGTCTAAAGCCGGGGGATTCTTGAAGAGTCACCAAACTGACCTTCAATGGTGCTGGCAAAAACACCCTACACGCTCATAACAACATCAATGCAAAAGGTATTGCAATTGCGCTTACTTTTTTTTTGCTTTGGTGAGTCCATCGCAATGCCAGTTAGGTACGCTCAACATCCTGCCATTATTCGCCCTTTAACTATTCCAAATCAAGTTGGATATGTCCGTTGCCGGGATTTCTCCGCACTAGGATGAATCATCACGTAGATGGTTATTCTTACTCCCTTTGACTATTATACCACTGTGGCTAAAGCCAGTCAATCGTTCTAATGCGACTAAAGTCCCTATCGACTTATCCCCATGTCTAAAAGCCATTGGCTCAGGTCTCGTTTTCTGGTCAACCCAATTTAACCCACTACCCAACCAAGATCAGGGACTATCCTCAAAATTAATTCAGTTCAGATAGTTTACAAAAATTAATCTGTTTGTTATAATTATTTACATAAGAACTAAAAAACCGGAAAAATTATATGCGTAGCAACACAAGCATTGTTGACGACCAAGGTCTAATGAACAACTTTGCCATTGAGCCAAAGGTTTATGTAGATGAGCAAGGCGATCGCACCGGGTTTACTCCCTACGCCGAATTACTCAACGGTCGTTTAGCAATGATTGGTTTTGTCTCTCTTATAGCCTTAGAAGTATTCACAGGACATGGTATCTTCGGCCTTTTGGCAAGCCTGTAAAAATTAATCTTGACTTTAACATATAAAATATTATTAAGACGTTTATAGTAAACGTCTTTAATTTTATGGAGAGTTCGATGGTATTTTGACAGTAACGCACCAGCAAGAGCCGTTGTCAGATTAAATTATCAGGGTGAACTATGGTTTTAACTGCTTCCACAATGTTGCCATTAGGCACACAAGCACCAGATTTTCATCTACCAGAAGTGGTATCTGGAAAAACAATTTCCCTAAATACATTTGCTGATAAAAAAGCATTGTTAATCATGTTTATTTGTCAGCATTGCCCATTTGTCAAACATATTAAAACGGAATTAGCCCTGCTAGGAAAAGATTATTTCAACAGTGAGTTAGGTATCCTTGCTATCAGTGCCAATGATGCGGAAAAATACCCAGATGATGGGCCAGAGTCTTTGAAAGCAATGGCCAGAGAACTTGATTTGAAGTTTCCTTTGTGTTACGACCAGACCCAAGAAACTGCAAAAGCTTATACAGCAGCTTGTACACCTGATTTCTTCCTATTTGACTCAGAAGGTAAACTGGCTTATCGGGGACAACTAGATGATAGCCGTCCCAGTAATAATCAACCGGTGACAGGTGCAGATTTACGCAGTGCGATCGCCGCAGTGTTGGCCGGTCAACCCATTACCATAGAACAAAAGCCTAGTATTGGCTGCAATATTAAATGGAAACCCGGTAATGAACCCAGTTATTTTGGGTGATTGCGGTTGGGGATGAAAGCAATTCATCCCCGGTTCCCAGTCCCAAAAAAACCTTGGTTAGTGATGAATTTCCAGATTCAAGATGTAACTTCCCAATTGGACTTTTTCAGCCCATAATTCATATTCCAGATGCAAATACTCTGGTAAATAACTTCCCTTGAGTGAGAGGATTTTCGTAAAATTTCGTAACCGCATGGGGGTATGAGATTGCAAAGACTCTGTAGGTAACCAATAACGGCTCAGTCCATAAACGCCTTGTTCCCAGAAATGACGATAACTAACTTGATCATGACCTTGCATAGTCATAATTACGCGGTAGGGCGAAATCTCCAGCCACAAAATTCGCGGACTTCTGGGGGTTTGAGCTTGCTTGTGATTTCCGTGATAGATGTCTTGTGAACCTAAAGAACTGGCCACTTCACAGGTAATTAGGGGCGGTACTGTCAACAGTAAATGGAATTTATCCGTATCTTTTTGATACAGTGTACCGTCAGTCTCAACCACAGACCGGAGGGGCAGATCAGTGGAAATAAGTGATAAACATACAGGCTTGCGGTGATGGGTGAGCATGGGAGCGATGGGAGCTAAACGCTATTGAATGAGATAAAAATAACACTAATACTTTTAGCTGTGACAATCAGCAAGTAAAGGGTCAAACATCCTCAATACTAACTGAATTTGCTGATTGGGTAAGTGAAATAAGTTAACACAAAAATCCCTAGAAAAATCAAAAAATCTAAAATATTTTAGTATGAACTACCTCTAGTTGGCTTCCCCTAAACTGGAGGTATAGCAGTAACCACAAGTGTTAGGACATTTCCCTGTTCCCTGTTCCCTTAAAACCACAATTAGAAGGAACTACCTCTAGTTGGCTTCCCCTAAACTGGAGGTATAGCAGTAACCACAAGTGTTAGGACATTTCCCTGTTCCCTGTTCGGTGTGTTCCCTGTTCCCTTAAAACCACAATTATGATGTCCTAACGTGTATGCGTAGTGCTATAGTTCATACCAAGCCGTCAAAGCCACCGCCAAAGCATCAGCAGCATCATCTGGTCGGGGGATCTCATCTAAATCCAATTCCCGCGCCACAGCATCTTGCACTTCAGACTTATCGGCATTACCATAACCGGTTAGGGCTTGTTTAATTTGGGCGGGAGTAAATTCCACATAGGTCAGCTGATGCTGTGCTAAAGCTAACAAAAGCACACCTCTAGCCTGTGCCACAAGAATTGTACTCGACATCCGATAGAAAAATAATTTTTCTACCGCTACCAAATCTGGCTGTAATTCCTGAATCACAGTGTGTAAATCGTCAAATAAGGTACATAGGCGCTGTCCCATCTCCATTTTAGCAGAGGTCTGGATGACCCCGAAATCTACCATTTTCACCGATGTATCGGTGATTTGAGCGGGATTCTGGGTGCAACTAATTAGCCCGAAGCCCAAAATTGCTAATCCCGGATCTAATCCTAAAATACGTTTTTCCATTAAATTCAAGTTGAAAGTCACACTGGCAAGTTTGACCACTTGCTGCTAATCTAAAATCCTGAATCAAGTTGAAATTTCACATTTGATGTTAAGACCAAGTAGGGTAAGTTTCCTGTTAATCATTTATTTTGTAGCACTGGTCTGAATCAGGTATGTCAATTGGTTTTCTCAATCGGCTTCTTAAAGCCCTGCAAAAGCAGTCTACCTGCTTCACCTCTCACCGTCTCAACCAGTGGTTCAAGTGGTTATCCCCAGGACTAGCTATAAAACGTTGGTTACTTATCAGTCTGGGGGGTGTACTGTTGGCAATTTTGGGGTTAGCAATATCGGTGAAGCTAACCCCAATTTTTTGGGCTATAGAGTTGCTTAGGAGTTTTTTGGCAGTAATTGCTGAGGTTTTACCCCACTATATTAGTGGACCGTTGGTGTTACTGGCTGGTTTACTGTTGCTGCTTTGGGGTCAAACTCGGACTGTAGGCTCAATTACTCAGGTGCTACGACCAGATAGCGAAGAGGAATTAATTGACGTTCTGATGGCACATCGCCGATTATACCGCGGTCCAAAAATTGTCGTGATTGGTGGTGGTACAGGACTTTCTACTTTATTACGGGGATTGAAAACCTATAGCGCCAATATTACCGCTATTGTAACTGTAGCTGATGATGGTGGGTCTTCGGGGCGGTTACGTCAGGAATTTGGTGTTTTACCACCGGGGGATATTCGTAATTGTGTAGCAGCACTGGCAAATGAAGAAAAGTTATTAACAGAATTATTTCAATATCGTTTTAAGGCTGGGGATGGGTTGATAGGCCATAGTTTTGGCAATTTGTTTTTAACTGCTATGACTGATATTACTGGGGATTTAGAACAGGCGGTAGCAGCCAGTTCTAAGGTGCTAGCTGTACAAGGACAAGTGTTACCGGCTACTCTAAGTGATGTTAGTCTCTGGGCAGAATTAGAGGATGGTCGTCGCGTTGAGGGAGAATCTAGTATTCCTGAAGCCGGGGGTAAAATTGTCAAAATTGGGTGTATCCCCCCAAATCCGCCGGCTTTGCCCGCAGCAATTAAGTCCATTAAGGAGGCGGACTATATTATTATCGGCCCTGGTAGTTTGTATACTAGTATCATTCCGAATTTACTTATACCAGAAATCGCCGATGCGATCGCCAAATCTACAGCCCCTCGCATCTACATTTGCAATATTATGACTCAACCAGGAGAAACCCAGGGATATACTGTTGGTGACCATATTCAAGCTATTGATGCAGTCTGCGGAAACAGACAACTGTTTGATGCGGTTTTAGTACACAAAAAATCTCCCTCTGCGACATCACTCATCCGTTATGCTCAACAAAATTCCCATCCAGTATTCTTGGATAGAGAAAATGTCACCCTATTAGGGCGGCGAATTGTTCTAGCTAATGTCTTACATGAAGATGAAACAGGTTACGTGCGTCACAATCCCCAGAAACTAGCACGAGTGTTATTACGGTGGTACAGTGGAAATCATCATGGCAAGTGAATTCAAAATGGAACCAGAAAAAATATCCCATTTTGACCCGTCTGGGAATATTGTACTTACAGATGCACAGGCAACTCTCAGCTTAGGCATTGCACTTGGTCAAAACCTCACTCCTGGGACTGTAATTTTATTAGAAGGTGATTTAGGCAGTGGTAAAACTACCCTAGTGCAGGGAATTGGTCAAGGTTTAGGCATCACTGAATCAATTGTTAGTCCTACTTTTACCCTGATTAATGAGTATACCCAAGGGCGTATACCTCTATACCATTTAGATTTATATCGCCTAGAACCCGCTGAGGTTGTGGCTTTGAACCTAGAAACCTATTGGGAAGGTGTGGAGGTGATACCGGGAATTGTGGCCATTGAATGGCCAGAACGAATGTGCTACAAGCCGGATAGTTATCTGAGGGTGTTATTGACCTATGGGGAAGACGGGACTCGTCAAGCCCAAATTACTAGGCTCTAGATATGGTTTAGCTGTAGGCTAAAAGAGCGATCGCCTGAAGCCACACAAGTTCAAAAAGCGATCGACCAAAAGGGAACAGGGAACAGGGAACAGGGAACAGGGAACAGGGAATACACCCAACACACACAAAAAACAATCAAATCCAGTCCCCTTTCCCTTATAAAGGGAAAGGTGAGGGTGGGGTCAAATAATATTCGATACACTAATCATGACTTGACAAACATCCTCTTACCGGTTAAACATCATCCCCAAATTTTCCCCAAATTAACTACCAACCCAGGTAAAACATCCTCACCAGACAAGGTTAATGGCAATTTTAAAACCTCTACCTCTTGTCCAGGACGATAAATTTCTACTTCCTGTTTTTTCCGATTTATTAACCAACCTAAACGACAACCATTTAAGATATATTCCTGCATTTTCTCCTGAACTTTTTTCAAATTATCCGATGGTGACATAATTTCAATAGCAAAGTCAGGACATAGGGGAATGAACTTTTCTTTTTGTTCTTTAGTCAACCCATCCCAACGAGATTTTTCTACCCAAGAAACATCAGGAGAGCGATCAGCACCATTTGGTAAAGTAAAACCTGTGGAAGAATCAAAAACCTCTCCTAGCCCCGTTGCTTCATTCCATGATGTTAGTTGAAATATTAAATTAACATTAATTTTTCCGGTTTCCCCTCCCGTTGGTGGCATGATAACTAGTTGTCCTTGGGCATTGCGTTCTAATTTTAAATCGGGGTTTTCTGCACACAGTTGGTAAAACTGCTCTCTATTTAGTTGAATAATGGGATTGAGATTTAATGTTAGTGCTGTCATATAGTCATCCTATTTGACTTGAGAAATTATCAGTGAGGAAAGGGAACACACCGATCAGGGAACAGGGAACAGAAATTGTTCATGAATCATTTAGGATTGCTATATTAACTACCCTGCTATATAAATCCTAGACAAGTCTAGACATTTATTTCTTACTTCAATGAGCAAGTCTCTAGGTATTTTTGGTAAACAATTTCCCCAAATTTTTCCGGTTCTCCCTGGGTGAAGGGGGACTCTTCCACCTTAGTTTGAATATATTGACTCAGCTGTGATCTTTGCTCATGGTCATCAATCAAGCTGACAGCCCTGGCAATATACTCTTCTACAGACGGGGTAACCAGTTGGGCTGGTAGTCCTAATCTTTTGAACAGAGCTTTCTCTGAGGTCTGGGGTAAAAACGGCCCATCCAGACAGATACTAACCACACCACAGTGGCTACAGTCATAAATGGTATTGGTATGGCCGAAGGGAAAGGGGCTGAGGGAAAGATCACACTCCCTTAACTGGCGCATATAATCTTTGTAGTCTTGGTGTTTGAAGACAGTGACGCTGTTGCCCAGAAAAGACTGGATGGTTCTTTTGATGTAATGGTAACTTATGCCCTGGGCTAAGGCTAGGAAAAAGCGGAAGTGCAGGGGCTGGGTGGCTTGGTCTCGGATGGAGCGACAGGCTGCAAGGAAGGGCATGGAGAGTTTCATGGAGGTGGCTGATACCGCCACTATTACCGGTGATCCGGGGAGTTTTGCCCCCCGCTCCGGCTGACTGGCTTTGATCTCAGCTAGATCGGGATGATCTGCCCAGGGGAAACTGCTGACTGGAAAATACAAAGGTTGCTCACTGAATAGGGATGTTGTCAACTCAACATCGTCTCGTACGGTAATAAAGTCTATGCGTTGGGAATGGGTGGAGGCGGGATGACCACCGCTCATGATTTGTAGGGGGGCAAAACGCACAGAGGAGGCCATGACTGTATGCAGCCCCATACCAATACTGGGCATATAGATGACCGCGGGGGCAAGATTCCGCATAATGGTGTGAATTTCTGGGATTTGAACCCAAATGTCTCCCGATAGGCCAATGTGGCGGTCAAACAGCGCCATCCCCACTTCATCAATTTGAGATATTGGTCCCACACCAATGACATTAAAGTGCTTTTTCAAACTCTTGATTGCAGGAGCATAACAGCGATACATGGCAGATTTGCACTGCATCCACTCGTGTACCACTACCAAGGTGGGGAGGTTGCCGGGTTTAGGGACTGATTGCTGTAATTGGGCTGGGGTAAAATCCTCTATTTTCCAGGAGGCTAAAATCTGCCTGGCTAATTGGTGAATGGGTTTTTTTATGTCTTCTTTGTTGAGTCCATCAGCATAACTGCAATACATATAGGTAGCCACGAATATGGGGAGGGGGAGTTCCTGGGGTTGCTGAATTTGCAGCAGCCGTTGGGGTAGTTCCCGCAGGAGGATTTGTTTTTTTTCGTGGGCGCGTTTGGAACCGCAAAAGGGTGGGGAGAGTAAGGCAATCATCAGGCTAGTTACCCCAATGGGATCCCATTCCCAAGCCTGTAAAATGGTATCAATTGTTATGTGCGATTCCAGGCTATAGAGCAACAGGACTTTGCGGAAATCCTGACGTTTGAAGGCGGTTTTGTTATCCTCATTGGTATCATTCAAGCCGGCAATAATATGGTCAGCATTCTGATAGGAAGTGGCTTGAAAGATCAGGGCTAGCCAGCGATGTTGGATAATTAAGTATTGAAAGTCTGGGTAGCTAATTTCATGGAGTTGGGGATGGAGAAAGAGAGCGCCGATGGCGTTAGCTATGCGGGTGTAGCAATGCTCAAGGGCGGAGTCCTGGGGTAGTTCGTTATTTATGTCAATGGTGACTCCCTGAAAATTGCCATGGAACAAGCCATTTCCGTTGGAAAGACCCAGGAGCAAGTTTTTTAATATCTCTATGGCTTTTGGTACATCCGAGTGTTTTTTGGAAAAGCACACTCTTTCAAATTCCATGAGATTAAACACTGGGGTGGGATTGTTCTGGGCTTCCATGATGGTGCTATTTGTTCTATTTATTGGTATTGGCTGGAGAAGGGGGCAAAAGTTGATTTAGGGAACAGGGAACAGGGAACACACCCAACACACAAAAAACAATCAAATCCAGTCCCCTCCCCTTGCAAGGGGAGGGTTAGGGTGGGGTCAAATAATATTCGATACACTAATCATGACTTGACAAATATCCTCTGAGGTTACTGTGAGCAAGTCTCTAGGTATTTTTTGTAAACAATTTCCCCAAATTTTTCAGGTTCTCCCTGGGTGAAGGGGGACTCTTCCACCTTAGTTTGAATATATTGACTCAGGTGTGATCTTTTTTCGTGGTCATCAATCAAGCTGACAGCCCTGGCAATATACTCTTCTACAGACGGGGTAACCAGTTCGGCTGGTAGTCCTAACCTTTTGAACAGAGCTTTTTCAGCGGTCTGGGGGAAAAACGGTCCATCCAGACAGATACTCACCACACCACAGTGGCTGCAGTCATAAATCGTATTGGAATGGCCAAAGGGAAAGGGGCTGAGGGAAAGATCACACTCCCTTAACTGGCGCATATAATCTTTATAATCTTGTTGGGGGAATACAGTGACGCTGTTGCCCAGAAAAGAGTGGATGATTCTTTTGATATAATGGTAACTGATGCCCCTACCCTCGGCTAGGAAAAAGCGGAAGTGCAGGGGCTGGGTGGCTTGATCGCGGATGGAGCGACAGGCTGCAAGGAAGGGCATGGAGAGTTTCATGGAGGTGGCTGATACTGCCACTATTACCGCTTCTCCGGGGAGTTTTGCCCCCCGTTCCGGCTGACTGGCTTTGATCTCAGCTAGATCGGGATGATCTGCCCAGGGGAAACTGTTGACTGGAAAATACAAAGGTTGCTCACTGAATAGGGATGTTGTCAACTCAACATCGTCTCGTACGGTAATAAAGTCTATGCCTTGGGAATGGGTGGAGGCGGGATGACCACCGCTCATGATCTGTAGGGGGGCAAAACGCACAGAGGCGGCCAAGACTGTGTGTATTTCCATGCCAATACTGGGCATATAGATGACTGCGGGGGCAACACTCCGCATAATGGTGTAAATTTCTTGGATTTGAACCGGAATGTCCGCAGATAGGGCAACGTGACGGTCAAACAGCCCCATGCCGACTTCATCAATTTGATATAGTCGCCCTACCCCAATGACATTAAAGTGCTTTTTCAAACTTTTGATTGCAGGGGCATAACAGCGATACATGGCAGATTTGCAGTGCATCCACTCGTGCATTACTACCAAGGTGGGGAGGTTGCCGGGTTTAGGGACGGATTGCTGTAATTCCCCTGGGGTAAAATCCTCTACTTCATGGGAAGCTAGAATCTGCCTGGCTAATTGGTGAATGGTTTTTTTAATGTCTTCTTTGTTGAGTCCCTCAGCATAACTGCAATTCATATAGGTATGGGCGAAGAGTATGGGGAGGGGGAGTTCTTGGGGATCCTGAATTTGCAGCAGCCGCTTAGGCAGTTCCCGCAGGAGGATTTGTTTTTTTTCGTGGGCGCGTTTGGAACCGCAAAAGGGTGAGGAGAGTAAGGCAATCATCAGACTAGTTACCCCAAAGGGATCCGATGGCCAAAACTGTAAAATGGTATCAATTTTGATGCCGGATTCCAGGTTATAGAGCAATAGGACTTTGCGGAAATCGTTACCGTTGAAGGTGATTTTTTTCTCGCCGCTGGTGGTGTTGAAGGCGGCAATAATGTGGTCAGCATTATGATAGGAACTGGCTTGAAAGATGCGGGATAGCCAGCTATGCAACATCATGAATAATTTAAAGGCCGGGTAGCTAATTTCATTGAATTGGGGATGGAGGAAGAGAGCGCCGATGGCGTTAGCTATGCGGGTGTAGCAATGCTCAAGGGTGGCATCGTGGGGTAGTTCATTATCCGTGTCCATGGTGACTCCCTGAATGTCGCCATAGAGCAAGCCAGAGCCTTGTGACATATTGATCAGCAAGTCTCTTAACATATCTAGGGCTTTTGCCACATCAGAGTCGGTTTTGGAGAAGCACAATTTTTCAAATTCCGTGATATTAAAGCCGGGATGGGCATTTTCCTGGGGTTGAGTGATGGTGCTGTTTTCTTTATTGGTCTTGGCTGGAGATGAGGGCAAAACTTGATTGTTATTTTTATGCTTTTTCATATTTCTCAGATTTTTCATTTGCTGTATATTCAGAAGAGGAAAGACCCCTTTTATAAAAGCACTGAAGCTATTTACATCCGACGGCTTACAGTGTAATATAAAAAAGTCACAGCGTAAAGCGTTATACTTCTGCCAAGTCCGTTTACTCCCTGTACACCGTAGAACGGGAGCCACCGCAGGGGGTGGCGTATTTGTATACATCCTATGGTGATGTTATCAAAAAATGGTATAAAAAAGTATGTAATAATATAACAATGTTAAATCAACTCTCTGACCTGGCTTTTTTCGGCGGGGAACCGAAATTTAAAGAAAAACTCTATGTCGGTCGCCCCAATATTGGTAACAAAGACCGCCTGTTAGCTCGCATTAATGACCTGTTAGATCGCCGTTGGCTATCCAATAACGGTGTATTTGTACAGGAATTTGAGCAGCGCCTAGCTGACTACCTGGGGGTTAAACATTGTATCGCTGTTTGCAATGGTACTATTGCCCTAGAGTTGGTAATTCGCGCCCTGGAGTTGCAGGGTGAGGTCATTATTCCCTCTTTTACTTTTATTGCCACAGCCCACGCTTTACAATGGCAAGAAATTACTCCGGTTTTTTGTGATATTGACCCCCAAACCCATACTATTAACCCCTGGCGGGTGGAGTCTTTAATTACACCCCGCACATCAGGTATTATTGGTGTCCATGTTTGGGGACAGCCTTGTCATGTGGAAATGCTGGCGGAAATTGCCGAGAAACATGATCTCAAGCTGATGTTTGATGCTTCCCATGCTTTTGGGTGTTCACACGGTGGTAAAATGATTGGTAACTTTGGCAGCGCGGAGGTGTTTAGCTTCCATGCGACCAAGTTTATGAATACCTTTGAAGGGGGTGCAATTGTCACCAATGATGATGAGTTAAATCAGAAGCTGCGGTTAATGAAAAACTTTGGCTTTTCTGGTTTTGATAATGTCATCTATTTAGGTACTAATGGGAAAATGTCGGAGGTATCCGCCGCTATGGGGTTAACTTCCCTAGAAAGTATGGAGGAGTTTATTGAGGTTAACCGCCGCAACTATGACTGTTATCAAGAAGGTTTAGCTGGTATTCCTGGGGTGTCCTTGTTTCCTGTGAATCAGGCTGAAAAGCATAACTATCAGTATATTGTCTTGGAGATAGACGAGGAGAAAGCCCAAGTTAGTCGGGATATGTTAATCAAGATTCTCCATGCTGAGAATGTGATTGCGCGGCGCTATTTTTATCCCGGTTGTCACCGTATGGAACCCTATCGCTCTTATTTCCCCCATGCGGGTTTGTTGTTACCTGAGACTGAGAAGTTAGGTCAGAGGGTGTTGGTTTTACCCACGGGGACAGCGATTTCTGAGGAGGATATAGGAAAAATATGTCAGATTATCTACTTAACTAGTAAATCAAGCAAATAACTCATAAACTCTAATCTCAGTTTAAGATATTTTGATATAAAAAATGAAATGGTTAAAAATTTATTAAATACAAAAATTCTAATTACAGGAGCTTGTGGCGTTACTTCTCGATCCGTAGTAAGAAGTTTAAAAAAGAGTTCAATATTCAATAATGTGCGAATTATTGGTACTGATATTTGCGAAAATCCATATGGATTATATGAAGGACTTTATGATCGTATATATAGAGTTCCTTTCTGTAGTAATCCTGAATATCATAATATCATGACCTCAATTTGTGCTGAGGAAAAAATTGATGCTGCAATTATCATTCCAGAATTAGAAGTGCTTTACTGGTGTAAAAATCAAATTCCAGTTAAAACCTTATTACCGCCCCCTTTATTCCAGAGAAATGTTTTTTGCCATTAGAAGCTAAGAAATAAGTTGATAACCGGAGTATACACAATTATTAAATTTTTATAATTTTATTAAACTTAAAAAAAAGAAACCAGGTAACAAGGATTAAAGTCTAGGAGATATTAACAGTAATGCCCATAAGAGTGCCGGATAATCAATTATCACTATCTCAGCTTTTCCCCGACCAAAGAATTATTAAAGATGGCGATTTTTCCCATCTTAATAAACCCGATGCTGAAGATGAAGGAGCTTTAGTCTATTGTGAAAATGAAAAGTTTTTCCAGCAAGCGGTACAGAATCCTTATGTTTCAGCCATAATTACAACCAGGGTGTTTGCCGAAAGATGTCCCATTTCCTGTGTTATTAGTGACACTCCCAGGTTAGAATATTATCGTCTTTACAATCATCTCCAAAGCCAAGGGCTGTTATCGCCGGTGATGGAATTTGGCAGGGGAAATTTATGTCAAATACATCCCACAGCCCTTATTTCTCCTAAGTCCTTGATTGATGATGGTGTAGTCATTGAACCCCAGGTGATTATCGGGGATAATGTGGTGATTGGGAAAGGAACTTATATTGCAGCTGGTACGGTGATTGGTACAGATGGATTAATGCCACTTTGGGATACTGATGGTACTGCTTTGAGAGTACATCATGCGGGCAGTGTGGTCATTGGTAATCATACAAATATTTTAGCGAACTCAGTAATTGTCCGTTCCGTGTTTCCAGAACCCACAACTATTGGTAATAACACTTATATAGGCATCATGACAAATATTGGCCATGATGCCTATGTTGGTAATCAATGTTTTATTGCTGGTAATTGTGTCATTGCGGGTGTGGCTCGTATTGAAGACGGAGTAAAAATCTGGGCTTCATCTAGCATTACTCATGGTTGCCATGTGGCTAAAAATGCTCAAATCATGATGGGCAGTGTTGTCATTAGTAATGTGAAGGAGGGAGAGGTTATTTCGGGCAACTTTGCCTACAATCACCGCCAACATACTACTAAATATTTAAAGGAAAGCAAAGGATGATCATTATACCGGATTTTGATATAGAAATTCCCTTCAAAGGCACACGCAATTATTTACAGAGTTCAGATGTGTATAATGCTCTATGTAATGGGATTATGGAATTTACTGGTATTACTGATTTTCATCTAATGAGTAAAACTAAACTAGTATTTAGAAATTTTGCTCAACACCCCCTGCGCGCCGTGTTTCAATCACATCATACTAGTGCCAAGGCGGTATTTAGCTTTGAAATTAATGATGTTAAATATAGATGTGAATTGATAGAAAGGGAAGCAGAAGTACAAAATCGGATTGCGTTTAACGAAGAAGCAATTATCACCGAATGTGTCTTTGATTTAGATCACAAAACAGTTGCTTTTGCTTCTATCGCAGATTTTCCCTATACTCCCATAGAAATAGTTGTCGCCGCTAATAAAAGCTTACATATGCAGTATTTTTACCAAAATCCTGGGAAATGGTTATTCACGGAAATTTTTACCGAAAAACCTCTAAAAGATATATATTTTGACACCATGAAAATTATGTTAAAAACCTGTTTAGGTACAAGGTTAACCAAAAGTGCCATCATTTTAGATGATACCGAGTGCGGTTATATTTGTTTTTCCCTTAGCCCAAGTAACACCTGATGCAATTAACAAACCTATGATTGGTATAGAAGAAGTTGCTTATTATATTCCCCCAAATAGACATAGCAATTATAATTACCTGGAAAAATTTAGTTTAGATTCCTCTTTTATAGAAAATAAATTAGGAGTGAGACAGGTTGCTATTGCCTCGCCATCAGAAACCACCTTTGATTTATGTACCCAGGCTTACACAGAGCTTTTAAAAAAAGTTACGATTAATAGTAATGAAATTGACTGCATCAGCGTTGTTACTCAAACTCCCGGCGAAAATATTCCTCATATTGCTGGGAAGATACACGGATATATCAACGCCCCTCCCACTTGTGCTTGCTTTGATATATCCTTGGGGTGTTCGGGTTATGTTTACGGGTTAACTATACTTAAAGCCCTGATGGAATCACAAGGATATAATAGGGGGTTACTATTTACTTGTGATCCTTATTCTAAAATCATTAACCCCGATGATAAAAATACATCTCTACTATTTGGTGATGCGGCTACTGTAACCTTATTATCCCACGAGCCAGTTTTGAGCATAGGAGTCAGTACAAATAACACTTTAGGCAAAGGTGCTCAGGAATTAAAAACCGAGAATGGTAATTTAGTCATGAATGGCAGGGCTGTTTATAATTTTTGTGTGCAGAACATTCCTCAAGATGTTAAAAAAGCATTAAGTTTGAATAGGGTTAACATAGAAGATATTGATATGTTTATTCTACACCAGGGGAGTAAATTTATTGTGGATTCCATCCGCCAGCGGTTAGGGATAGCGGCAGAAAAAGTCCCTTTCTTTGCCCATGAGTATGGAAATACAGTTTCTTCTTCCATACCCATCATCTTATCTGATTTTATCGATAAAAATCATGTGAAAAAAATCTTGATTAGTGGATTTGGTGTAGGTTTGTCATGGGCTACTAATGTGCTGATGCGTATATAGTATAATATAATTTTAATCTAGTTTAATCTAGTGATTTTTGAGGAGAATTTATGAGTTACTGTACTGCCCAAGATATTATCGAGATTGTTCGAGAGTTGGATTTAAGTACCATTAAACCACAACAACAAATATTTGCAGATGTGCCACTAAGTCAACAGGGGGTTGATTCTCTAGACAAAATGAATATCTTTATGTTATTGGAGGAAAAATACGAGATTAAAATACCTGATGAGGACTTTGATGATTTGAACACTTTTACGATGATTTCCGATTATATTAATCAAACAATCCCCAATTGTTGATACAGAGTAAGAGCATCTTAATTAGGCTTGACATAAGGGCTGAGAGGAATCTAATGTAGAGTCAATGAAACATCCTCTGAGAACTCGAATCATGTAATCGTTATCCATACCAGTGCGTTTCATTTATTTTACCCGGAGTAATTATTGAGGAATGTGTAGCAATTGGTACTTTAAGCCTGGTGAATAAAAATTGTCAATCTTTCACAATTTATGCTGGTTATCCGATCAAACGAATTGCACCCAGAAAACAGGATATTATAGAAGTTGAGAAATCTTTTCTCAAAACAGAGAAACTTATCTCAGCACAAAAGCTCAAGCGAAAAATCGCCTGAGTAGTGAAACTAAGGTTATCAATTTGAGAAAAGGTTAAAGTATTAACACTGACAGTTGTCAAGGTGCAGCATTTTCCTAATAACCTTGCTTGTGGAATATTCATACTAAATGCATGAAGATACCACTATCTACCACTACCACGCTCATCAGCAAAACTTACAGTTATCATTGTTGTTTTCATGATTCCAAAATCAATTAAATATTCCTCAACATTTAAACCGGTGATAATTGACATCTAATAGCTGTTCACTGCGGTTAACTAGGGTTACCTATTCTCGCAGATAATATGGAACTATAGGTATGTCAACTAACTCAAACCATCCGACGAGATTGCTTTGATCAGCAATATCCCTAAAGTTGCCAGCAGTTTTTAATACTTACACTGTTTTTTTATCTGCCGCCACTACTGTTATTCCTATTGCTTCATTGTTTTGATTGTCCCGATAAATAGTGATTAAGTGTCTGTCATAGGATGCTGATTCATCTGGTCTTGTTCCGATTTGCTCCCTAGTATTAAGTTAGTCAGCAAAGTTAAGGAAGAAAATCAAAAATAATCAGAAATATCAGAATTAAGTTTTCAGACCTTCAATTAAATGAATACAAAATTTTTATATGTATCAAACATAGTTTTGAAAAAAATGCCTGTTTACTTAACCCTAGTTATTGAATACCTGGTTTAAATCCAAAATCCGGATAGTTTACACACAAAAACTCATATTTAAAATATATATCCTCAACTTATCCTTGTCAGTGGTATTCCCCTGTGGGATTGGGGATTTACAGAGCAACAGTTACTGATAGTAGATGAATGAGATTAATTTATTTAAATGATTTTTATCAGAAGTTATACTTATAAATCTATGTAGGTGAAAATAGCTATAAACATCAGATTGTATATTGACATATAGTATTTCCCATGATCGTGAGTTACAAAGTTTTTTAGTTTGAGGAAATAGGGAATAGGGAACAGGGAACAGAATATCAGGGGGTATTGTGGTTTCGACTTCGCTCAACCACCGAAATCAATATCTTCCTGTAAGCGCAGTCGAAGGGAACAATATCAGGGGGTATTGTGGTTTCGACTTCGCTCAACCACCGAAATCAATATCTTCCGGTAAGCGCAGTCGAAGGGAACAATATCAGGGGGTATCGTGGTTTCGACTTCGCTCAACCACCGAAATCAATATCTTCCGGTAAGCGCAGTCGAAGGGAACAATATCAGGGGGTATCGTGGTTTCGACTTCGCTCAACCACCGAAATCAATATCTTCCGGTA
>NZ_JANQDF010000178.1:0-34248 GCF_029891675.1 Anabaenopsis tanganyikae CS-531 | reverse complement strand
AGACAGCAGCCAATAATTCTGGGCAAACCACCATCAATTCTACCCTTCTCAATGCTACCGCCGCCGCTATCGGTCAAGATAGATTTGGCGCTTTTGTTTTGGGAGGTAACACTTATATTCAGGGTACTAATCAAACGACTAACTTTGAGGATGATTTACTGCTGAGAATCAATGGTACCTTTACTTTAACTACTGCTGACTTTATCCTTTAAATCATAACCTATGCGATCGCTCTTAGCTGACTAATTAGGGCGATCGCCCTCACAGATGGTAATTCTGGTGGTAACCTATGCGATCGCTCTTAGCTAACTAATTAGGGCGATCGCCCTCACAGATGGTAATTCTGGTGGTGCGGTGGTGGGATATGGGTTTACAGCATTTTTCATGCTAGCCAGGGAATCAATTCCCTGTCTGATAGCTGAAGTCCACTAAAAGTGGACTGGTGGGTTACCTAAGCTGCTTTGGGTTTAGGAAAGTGACGTAGGTTTTGTTACAATTAGTAAAGTTTATATTTACAAAAAAGCCTTATGGAGTTATGGGCTGAGTTACATAATTTTGTGGTTTAGCTTCAGCAATCATGATTCCCCAAACCAAACTAAAATGAAATTTAGTTGTACGCTCTATATTAAACTGTGCTGAAGTTAGTAAACTATGAAACTGTTTTTGGGTGTAACACCCCTTGTAAGCAGGGTCAACAAACTTCAATATAAAATCACATATTTGACAGGATAAATAATCTTTACACCAATCTAAAATAAGTAGTTTACCTTCTGGTTTTAAAACCCGTCTTATTTCCAATAATGCCCCATGAGGATCATCAAAATAATGAAATGCACTGGCGGATATGATTACATCAAAACTGTTATTTAGGAATGGTAAATTTGACACACTTGCATTCTGAAATGAAACATGAGAATAAGTACGACATTTCTGTTTAGCGACTAGGAGCATTGCTGGGGAAATGTCTACTGCAGTAATTATTTGCTGTGGATTTTCGGTTAGTAATAATTGCTCAAACTCTCCGGTTCCACAGCCCACATCAAGGACTGTTGCTTCTGGTGCAATGTCTGCCCAATTTTTTAAAACAGATAATGTCTTGGTAATGTAAGTATTCCAACGCCGGTCATATAAATCTGCTATCTGGTCATATTGTTGGCGAATTAGTGTTTCACTCATAGGTATTTTTTGTGAGATGGTGAATATAGCATTTCCCATGCTCGTGAGGTACAATTTTTTTTAGCTTGAGGGAACAGGGAACAGGGAACAGGGAATAGGGAATAGGGAATAGGGAATAGGGAATAGGGAATTGGTGTGTACTTCATGAGCCTGAAAAAGGCTATATCAATATTGTTGGTACAAGTTTAGGTTGATTTATTCAACAACATTTGAGTAAATTGGTGGACTGGACTATTAAAAGATAAGCTACTGCCCCAGATCACAAATAATTCCTTTACAATCAGCTTTTTGATTTTGGAGTTTACTGCAGTACTAGCCCCTGAGACAATTAACTGCCCCCTGTGGCTTTTCACCTTGCAGGGCTTGCAGAATATTTTGGGCGGCTTCTAGGGCGATGTCCCGCCGTAGCTCGTCAACCGCAGATCCAATATGGGGAGTGAGAAAAGTTTGATTGGTGTTTTCTAATAATGACTGGGGTATGCTGTGGGGTCGATCGCTACGATGCCAGTCTTCCATTTCAAACACATCGGCAGCATAGCCCCCTAAGTGTCCAGATTCCAAAGCTTGACACACGGCCTGCTCATCCACTACGGAACCACGACCGGGGTTAATTAAAAAGCTACCCGGCTTCATTTTAGCTAAGGTGTTGGCGTTGATTAAATGAAAGGTTCCTGGTTGCAGAGGTACTACCAAGACAACAAAATCACTTACCTCTATTAAGGTATCAAAAGATACTCTTACTAAATTCGCCATTTCCTCTTGTTCCGGTGTTAAAGCCACCGGATCGCTGTACAGTAACCGCATCTCAAAACCTGCTAGACGTTGAGCGATCGCTTTGCCTAATGCACCCATACCGACAATTCCCAAGGTACGATTTGCTAGCCCTAGGCTGTAAAGTTGGGGTCGCCAACCAGCAAATTTACCCCTGCGCATCAGGCGATCGCCTACTAGCATCTGTCGTGATAAGCCAATTAATAACCCAATAGCAATTTCCGCAGTAGGTGCCGACAACAAAGAAGGCACAATTGTAAACCATACACCACAACGGGTACAGGCATCAACATCAAAATTATCGTAGCCTTTCAGAGCTGCTGCAATTACTTTTAGCTGGGGACACTCCCGCAAAAAAGCTTCATCAATGCTGTCCGGCATAAATACCATCAATCCGTCGGCATTTTTAGCCCTTTGGAGAATTTCCTCACGAGATAAAGATTCTTGATGGGGATTAGCAATCACCTCACAATGAGGTTCAAGAAGTTCAATCACTTCTGGATGTACCCAGTTTGTAATCACAACCTTTGGTTTCATAGCATTTCCTCAAGCTAAACGTCTGCGCAAATAGCCACTGAAACTATCTACCAATATCACCATCATCAAAATGACGAGTAGGATTGCTGATACTTCTGTATACCTAAGTATACGTAAAGAACCAATTAATTCAAACCCTATACCCCCAGCACCCACTGCACCCATAATAGTAGAAGCGCGAAAGTTATATTCCCAACGATATAAGGTTACATCCAGGATTTGCGGCAAAACTTGGGGTAAAATGCTGTGATATATTACCTGGATCTTGTTTGCACCAGCCGCCTGTGCTGCTTCGATTGGTGCTGAGTTTACGTGTTCGATGTACTCAGCAAAAAACTTACCCACCATCCCAATTGAATGAAACCCAACTGCTAATGCTCCTGGTAATGCACCAAACCCCACCGCAGCTACCAAAATAATCCCCATAATCAGTTCTGGTATAGCCCGTAAAGCATTGAGAATCAGACGCGCCACCTGAAACACAAATGGATGGGGTGTAGTATTACCAGCTGCTAATAGTGATAATGGTAGAGAAAAAGCAACTGCGATCGCAGTTCCCGCAACACTCATCGCCAAGGTATCAAACAGGGGCTTAATCCAGTTGATAGCCAAACTAAAATCTGGCGGTAGCATTTGGCTAACTAAATTGATCCCACTGGGCACACCTTCAGCCAATCTTTCCCAATCAAAAAGACCAACTAATAAGCAAGATATGAGCACAATCACTACAACAGTAGCTACTTGCAGTAAATGCTTATATCTGTGTTGTCTTTGTTGTTTTAACAGAGGTTCAAATCTTTGATAACTATTGGTTGCCATAAAACTCCGTCAAATGGTTAGCAGTAACCCCGCAAAAGCAAGATATTATTTGACAGTCATATTTTTCCACCCAGAAATTTATAATCTGGTTTAAAATAAGTCCCTATTAATTTAACTTTTGAAAATCTAGATTCAAGGTTTTACCTAAATTTCTAACTACATCATACTCTTGATCTGTAATTGCACCAAAACCATCTGCTTTAAAAGCTTTGAGAATTTCTTCATCCTTGAGTTCAATAAATGCTGCACTAATTTGTGTCTTTAGCTCTGGCTTCAAATCTGAGCGCATTGTCCAAGGATATTGAGGAAATGGTTCTGATTCTGCCAAGACTTTGACTTTGTTAGTATCGATAACTTTTCGCTCGATTAAAGATTCAAAAATAGGTTGACTCAATCCCCCTATTTGAGCATTGTTATTTTGAACTGCGACAGCAACTGCATCATGAGAACCAACAAAGACTTCTTCATAATCTTTTTTCGGTTGTAACCCCTTGTCAAGCATCATTGATTTGGGAATTAAATGACTAGAAGTAGAAGCTTGATCACCATAGGCTACTGTTTTTCCTGACGCTTGATCAAGAGAATTTACACCACTTTTTACACTAGCAATAATCACTGATTTATAGGTAGTTTCACCATCCTTCTTTAAAGCTGCGAAGGGTTCAATATTACTTTTAGTTTTAGCTAAAACATAGGAAAGTGGTCCAAAGTAAGCTAGTTCTAAACGTCGATTACTTGCGGCTTCAATCATTGAAGAATAGTCAGTTGTTACAACCAATTCAATATCTTTCCCTAACTTTTCTTCTAAATATTTTTCTAAACCCTGATTATTTTTGATGACAGTTGAAGCATTTTCATCTGGTAAAAGAGCTACCCTTAAAGTATCGGGATCAGATACACTAGGGTCAACCTCAGTATTCGTAGCAGTGTTGTTAGGTGCTTGACAGCCAACCAAGGCTAACACGACTACAGCAACAGATGTGAGTATTTTTTTTTGAATGGCGATCATGGTAGAAGTTCTCCTGATATATCAAATGGTATTAGTGTGTAAACTCTTGTGGGATTGAGGTCGGGAAATAATATGTTATCCTTTGCTTTGTGTATGAGGGGCTTTGCCAAATTGCTCCTCGATATCTAGGTGAATATTTTCGGTTTTGCCATAAATACGATTAAGTTCGTACTCCTCAATGTCTGCGGCATTACCATCAAAAACTATATGACCTTGAGATATTCCAATTATCCTGTCTGCATAGGTTTTAGCTAAATCTACTTGGTGTAAACTCATAATCGCCGTGATGCCGTCTTCTTGACAAATTTGACATAGAAAAGAAATCACCTTGTGAGAACTAGCAGGGTCAAGGCTCGCCACCGGCTCATCTGCCAGAATTAACCTTGGTTGTTGCGCCAAAGCACGCGCAATACCTACCCGTTGCTGTTGACCACCACTGAGATTATCTACCCGTGCTAAAGCTTTATTTAACAGTCCTACCCTCTCTAAACACTCCAAGGCTATATATTTGTCAGCTTTGGGTAATGGGAAAAAGCTCCTGAGAGTTGAGTGATAGGCTAAACGACCGGTCAGCACATTTTGTAGTGCAGTTTGTCTACCAATTAATTGGTGCTGCTGAAAAATCATCCCTGTGCGCTGGCGATGCTGATGCAGCACCTTGGGTTCATTGAGTTTCCCCCAACCTTCTACTGTGATAGACCCTGCTGTTGGTTTGATTAGTCCATTTAAACACCTTAACAAGGTTGATTTACCCGAACCTGAAGCTCCCAAGATGACTGTAAATTCCCCAGGGTTAAAGTTTAAAGAAACTGACTGGAGGGCTTGAACTCCCCCAGGATAAGTTAAACTCAAGCGATCGAGCTGAATTATCATCCTAGGAAAATTCCCCTATCCTACAGAATCCACAAGCACTTGATTTCAAAATTTAATCAAAACTCCACTTCAATAACCACAGGTTATTGCTTTTATTTAAAGTTTGGGTTAATAATTGATTTCTTTTAGGTTAAAAAAAAATATTGGCTATCTTCCGCGAGCAAGAGGATTCACCTTATATTAGTTTTCGCAGTGACGGAAGTTAACAGATAATAGATAATAGACTGTGGGTTTTGCCTAAACTTACTCTGTCAGCAGAATCTCAGTGTCTTTAGACCTGAGAGTGTCAATGGAATCTCTATGAAGCAAGAATCCCCCCGCTTATAGCCCTGGGGAGTGTCAAGCATCACGACTCGTAATTTACATGGGACTGGATATTTACACTTTGCCTTTAGCATTTGAATTTACTTCTCCTGGCCCGGTTATCCTGGACATTGGGCCTATCAGTATCCGCTGGTATGGATTGTTAATTGCCATAGCAGTCATCATCGGTGTGAGCCTTTCCCAGTATCTAGCAAAGCGCCGTCATGTTAATCCAGAATTGATTGCTGATTTATCAATTTGGTTAGTGATTGGGGCGATTCCCGCAGCGCGGCTTTATTATGTTTTGTTTCAATGGTCAGAATATCAGCAGCATCCAGAGAGGATTATCGCTATTTGGCAAGGAGGTATTGCGATTCACGGAGCGATTATCGGTGGTACTTTAGCAGCTTTAATCTTTGCTAAACTCAATAGAGTTTCTTTTTGGCAATTAGCTGATTTAGTGGCCCCTTCCCTAATTTTAGGACAAGCAATTGGACGTTGGGGGAACTTCTTTAACTCCGAAGCCTTTGGTCGTCCTACTAATTTACCTTGGAAGCTATATATTCCCCCACAAAACCGTCCTTTAGCTTTAGTTAATTTTGAATATTTTCATCCCACATTTCTCTACGAATCCCTGTGGAATTTAATAGTATTCGCTTTGCTGATTACTTTATTTTTCCGGGGTTTATCTGGGAAATCACCCTGGCGCTTAGGGACAATATTTTTATTTTATGTGGTGGGCTACAGTTTAGGACGCTTCTGGATTGAAGGGTTTCGCATTGATAGTTTAATGCTGGGATCCCTTCGTATTGCACAAGTTGTCAGTTTAATTGCTATTGTGCTGGGACTAGCTGGATTAGCTTGGCTCTACTTATTTAAACGCCCTTTACCTGATTTAATTCCGCCTCCCCATCGGGATGAAGGAATGAGGGATATATAGGGAAATGGAAAAAATGCCCCAGAGTAAACTCTAGGGCCTAACCAGGGTGCATCTACCATTCATCTCTACTAATAATTAGGGAGCAATCCGGAACTTTAGGGCAAAAATCCCAAAAAAAAGTTTTTCGCATTTATATCTCGCGTAAATTACAGAAAATAAGTCATTATTATTTGTATGAAAAATAATCTAGATATGACCCAGCCAGCAGTTTATATTGTGGGAGCAGGTCCAGGAGATCCCGATTTATTAACAGTCAAGGCCCAGAAACTCTTGTCCCTTGCAGATGTAATTTTATTTGCGGATTCTTTAATACCGGAAGAAATTGTAAATTTATGTCGAGAAGATGCGGAAATTATTCCCACTGCAAATAAGACCTTAGAGGAAATTCTAGCACTGATGATTGCAGCAGTGCGATCGGATAAATCTGTAGTCCGTCTCCATTCGGGAGATCCCAGCCTTTACAGTGCTATCTATGAGCAAATGCAACTCTTAGGGGAGGCTAATATCCCCTTTGAGATCATCCCTGGTATTAGCGCCTTTCAAGCTGCAGCGGCGAAGCTGAAAATTGAGTTAACGGTACCCGGTTTAGTTCAAACCATTATTCTCACCCGTTCGAGTGGACGTACCCACGTTCCCCCTTCGGAGGAATTAGCTGCCCTAGCAGCACATCAAGCTAGTCTGTGTTTATATCTAAGTGCGCGTCACATAGAAACCGCCCAAGCCAAACTTTTAGCACATTATCCCCAGGACACCCCAGTAGCAATTTGCTTTCGCATTGGTTGGCCTGATGAGAAAATCATGGTTGTCCCTCTGGGGGAAATGGCAAACTGTACCCATGAAGAAAAGCTAATTCGTACCACACTTTACGTCATTAGTCCCGCACTTTCACCCGCACAACGTCCATGGGCTACGCCCCTAGTTCGGAGATCCCGTTTATACCATCCCGAACATAGTCATATATTTCGCTCATCTCATGATTAAACATCTGTGAGCTATATCTATTTCACCCGGAGTCCGATAAAGTTAAATATATGCACAATATGCACAAAAACTGTAACTTTAACTCAATACCATGCCTTTAATCAAAGTCCAAACTTCTGTATCTATGCCTCACAAAGCAGATGTTGAAAGCATGCTGAAAAACTTATCTAGCAAGTTAGCACAACATTTAGGCAAACCTGAATCTTACGTGATGACCTCCTTTGAGTCCGGTATTCCTATGACCTTTGCAGGGACTACAGACCCGGCTTGCTATATTGAAATTAAAAGTATAGGCACTATGAAACATCAGCAAACTCAAGCCATGACCCATGAGTTTTGCCAAAAGATTCACCATTATTTAGGTGTCCCAGAAAATCGGATTTATATAGAATTTGTGGATGTTAAGGCTACAATGTGGGGTTGGAACAACTCAACTTTTGGTTAGTTAAGATGCTACCCTGCGAGTTTTGCTTCAGCAGGGTGTACCCACCAGACTAGTTGATATTTTCAACCTGATGTAGGATTGCAGCGAATTTCTAACATAAACCCGTCGGGATCATAAAAGTATACACCTTTACCTGTAGGACGAGTCACAGGGCCATGGGCGATCGCAATGTGATTTTCTCTGAGGACTGTGAGAGCTGACTCAAATAATTGCGGATCTATGTCAAAGGCGAGATGGTATGCTCTGGTAAAGGTTTTTTCTGGATTGGGATCTGGTGGTGATAATTCCGGTGTCCAGAATAAATCTAAAATTGTCCCATCGGGGGTGACAAAGTTAGCGACTTTCCCTGTATTCACCAGTTCTACTAAGGTGGCTGGTACTTCCTCCCCTGTGAGTTCATGTAAACCTAAGATGGTACCGTAAAAGTACCGAGAAGCTTGCATATCCTGGACATTGAGGGCAATATGATGGATAGAACGGAGATTCCCGCCTATAAGGCTGGGTTTGGCGGTAGTGCTAGGTTGCATACTAGAAACTGCTCCTGTTGGTTATAGTTATCGCCGATACTCGTCGCCGCAGTCGCCAATTAATTGATATAAATCCCGTGACTGGCTGCAAATAGAATTAATGCGATCGCTTTCCTGTGTATCTAGGGTAAAACTAAATATTTTTCCATTGTCTTCTATGTGTTCAGATATACCTAATCTTGCGCCAATGATCACACCTCCTACAGATGGCTGATCTAAAATATAACGTGTGGCTACGTTAGAAATACTGACATTATGAGCCTGAGCAATTTGCTTGAGTGTAGATAGCAGCTCTTGAAATAACTGCCAATTACCCCAAGCATCTACCATATTTTTATACTTTCTTAAGCTAACTGTAGCTAATTCACTTCCTCGCGGTTCTGATTTACCCAAATATTTCTCTGATAACAAACCACCGCACAGAGAACCGTAAGTAAAGAGTTTGATATCATGGTCTTGACAAAAGTTAACCATATGCACTAAGGGGCGGCGGTCAACTAGAGAAAATTGTACTTGATTAGAAACTATTTTAATCCCTGCATCGACAATAATTTTCAGGTGTTCGGTATCAAAGTTAGTTAAGGCTAAATGCTTAATCTTACCCTCAGTTTGCAGTTCTGCCATATACTTAAGGGCATCTAGATAATTTGTATCTCGATATTCCCACCAATGAAACTGCATTAGGTCTAAAGATCCTACATCCATCCTTTTGAGGGAGATGTTGATATTTTCCTCTACGAGCTTTTTGGTCATTTTTCCCGGACGGGGTACCCATTTAGTGAAGGCTTGGATCTGAGCTAAAGCCTGTTCACCACGGGTTTTAATGACTTGACGGCGAAACTCACCAATAAAATCTTCCGCCGGGCCATAATGGTCTGCTAAGTCCCAAGTGGTAAAACCTGCATCCACGTATTGAAACATGGTGTCTATTGCGGTTTTGGGGTGAATGCGTCCGTGTCCGCCGGAAACTTGCCACATCCCATTTAAAATGCGACAAATATTTAGGTCGGGGGTGAATTGCAGTCGGCTTTGTGGTGGTAATAGCATATTTTTAATCTTTGATTTTTATACAAACTTGAGATAGCAGTTGTGGGTGTTTAACGCCAACCGGTTTCGGCTTGTTGGAGTACATAGTACCCTACTGCTTGTATTTCCTCTGGGGTGAGACGGTCTTGGTAGGCTGACATATTATTTTTGCCGTTGGTGACTATAGATGTGACTGCTTCTATGGTGTTCATACCATATTTTTCTAGGGCGGGCTTTTTCAAGTTTTTTCCCCGTCGGATAATGTTACCGCCGTTGATATGACATCCGGCACAATGAATACTAAAAATTTCTGCACCATGATTGATGTCTGCTGCCATCACAGGGAAGGTAAGAGTATTTATGAATAGGAATATTGTGGTTATCGGCAATATGAGTAGTCTGTGCACAAAATTACTCCGAATACTGAATACTGATGTGGCTATCAATATCATAGGGGAGCTTGTCAACCTACGCTAATGAGCAGGTAAGATACCCGCTCACAAAAGGTGTCTTGTTTGTCAAAGTCTTCTCTGAGGCGTTCTTGCACGCTACTATTTAGGTATTGATAAACTGCGATCGCTTGATTTCTCGGTAGCTTATAGAAGGCTTCAGCCTGCCAACCACAGGGAAGTTTAGTGATTTCTGTGGCTATGTCGGTTATTGTTTGATCACCGAATATATTTTGATTCTCCTGGATGTTCCCTTGTTCAGGCAATGGTAACGGTGGAGCATCCTCCCCAGTTTCCACTTCTTCGCAGGAGTCCATCGATGAGTCATACATAGGATGGGATAATTAATCTTTTTGATGGTCACTCATATCAATAGTAATAAGTATTATCACTAATGTTGAACAGACTTAATATATTTCTACCTCTAGCTAGAAATATTTTCTTGCTGATTAAATTTCTTTAAGGGTATAACAGGGCGATTTCCGTGAGCAATTCGATTTTTTGTTGCCAATTGTGAAGTAAGTCGATAGTTATTTTATAGGCGATACTTTTTCCTTGATTTTGAAAGTATTCAGATGCTTTTTTCAGGTCGGCGATCGCCCCTTGATGATATCCTAAATCATATCGAGCTATACCCCGATTTAGGTAAGCTGGGGCATAGCCAGGCTGAAGTTTGATAACTTGGGAAAAATTACGGATCGCACTCAGGTTATTACCATTTCTCCCCTCAGCACAACCCCGATTAAAGTAAGCTCTATGATCCTGGTCATTGAGGCGAATTGCTCGATTAAAGTCGAGGATAGCAGCTGGATAGTTTTGTAAGAGTAAGTAGGCTAAACCCCGATCATTGTAGATTTCGGCGAGTAATAAACTTGTGCTTGAGGGAATTTGAGTTAGGGCTAAATTATAATCAGCAATAGCTTGGGAGTATTTTCCCTCACCGGTACGGGCTAGACCCCGGTTGTAGTAAGCTCGAAAATCAACAGGCTCAAGAGCGAGCGCCCGATTATAATCGGCTATGGCTGCTGGATCATCCCCTTGTCTGTAGTGTGCTAGTCCTCGTAGTAAATAGGCTTCCCTATTATCTGGAGCTAAATTTATGACCTGATTGCAATCTATAATTGCTTGGTGGTAATCTTGTGATTGCACATGAGTTTGACATCCATCAAGAGCTAAAGCATCATTTGCCTGAAGTGGCTGCAGTTGGTGAAAATTTTCTGCGGCTGGCTGGTCATTACCACTGTGCATATTATTTACATCCAGACTGATAAAAACACTGGCTGTAGGTCTATTGACAATTGGCAAGGAATATGCAATGGTATTGGAACAATTGAGGAGAAAAGCCAGCCCGAGAGTCAGGAATAATCGCCAAAAAGAAGTCATAAACATCCTGGTTAACAATTTTGTCCTTGGATTTAACGGCGCAAAAATCACCCCTAATTGTTAAATTTCTCACTAAGATTTGAGTGAACTAACACCATAAGCGAGGCACAGCATTTGAGATGCTTGGTTACCAATTGTAAGAAAAGCATTCCCTAATGCTGATACAGCAAAAGGGATAGCGATCGCAGCCGTTACACCAAAGGTGATACCTTTATAGAGATAAAACCATTAACGGTGGTTACAGTAGGAGATTGTAGTAGTTTGTCTGAAATGAAAAGATAACTACCAACCTTTATCTGCTTGTTCTAGGACATAAGCAGATACATCAGAAATCTGTTCTGGTTTTAAACGAGCCTTAAAAGCTGGCATAGCACCTTTGCCGTTTGTAACTTGACTAATAATCGCCTCTTGGGAGTACATACCGTATTTTTCTAAATCACCCTTTTTCAAACTTTTATTAGCTTGAACCAAATTTCTCCCACCAGCATGACAAGCAGCACAATTAGCACCGAATATTTTAGCTCCACTAATAGTATCTGCTGCTAAAGCTGGACTACTAAAGGCAAAGGTGAAGATAGTTATGCTTAGAAGTATCAGAGAAATAATTTTTTTCATCTTGTGTTCTCCTGAAAAACGGTTAATTGCGGACAAGACCTTTCACAATTATTGTGAGTTCAATCAATTGCCCCCGTCAAAAGACAATCTGTCAAACTTGATTGTGAAGAAAATCTATGAAAGAGATTTTAATTCCTACTTTCAACCTCGATGGGCTAACTTTTGCATCGCATCTTCTGTGACCCGACAAATGCGCCAATCATCCAAAATAGCCGCCCCCATACTGCGGTAGAATGCTTGCGCCGACTCATTCCAATCCAGTACACTCCATTCCAAGCGTCCACAATTGCGCTCTACAGCTATTTGCGCTACTTTAGACAAAAGAGCCTTACCAACACCTTGACGGCGGTATTCTGGTAAAACAAACAAATCTTCTAAGTAAATTCCCGGCTTGGTCAAGAAGGTGGAATAATTGTGAAGGAAAAGCGCAAAACCAACCACTTTGCCTGTATATTCTGCGAGTATTGCCTCAATGTACTTTGGAGAGCCAAATAGATGCTCCTCAAGAGCCGAAGCATTACCAGTGACAGCGTGAGATAATTTTTCGTACTCAGCTAGCCCCTGAATTAAATTAAACAGTACTTTGGTATCAGAGGGTTCGGCAAAACGTAAAATCAAATTCTCAGAACAAGTCATTAATTTATCATGTATAGTCCATAGTCCATAGTCTATAGCGAATTTTTTGATTAGTTGGGTTAATCCGGTGCTGATAACAATTTTGGATAAGATGCGCCTAAATACCTAAATATATGAGCAACTCAAAAGGAGCCAAAGTATAGCAATCCTAAATGATTCATGAACAATTTCTGTTCCCTGTTCCCTGTTCCCTGTTCCCTGTTCCCTTTCCTCACTCATAATTTCTCAAGTCAAATAGGATGACTATAGAAACAGACAGAAAGCCCAGCTTAACAAGAATGCAAGATTTAATTGTTAGGTACTATGTTCGCAGTTAGGGGACATAGGGTTTGAGATGTTGGTTATCCTGACCTGATGACTCACGGGTAAACAGATGAGTTGGCTTTCACCCCTGGCCTGGTAGCTGGTGTGGACTAGCCATATAGTGAGAAATTGGCAAATACACTGCTGTTGGTGGTGAGGTTTTTTGCTTACCTTATTTATAATTATCGATTAGGAATTAAATTAACCATCCCTTTAGGCGCTTGGCGATATGAGGACGGCGTAACTTGCGCATGGCTTTACTTTGAATTTGTCGTACTCGTTCACGGGACAAATTGAACATATTACCAACTTCTTCTAAGGTACAGGGTTCGCTGGTTGTCAAACCGTAGCGTAAAGATATTACGTCTTTCTCTCTGGGGGTTAGGACATCACCCAAGACATCCCAAATCTCCTGACGCATCATGTTTTCATTCATTTTTGCTTCTGGAGACAGGTTATCTTCGTCTTCGAGCAAGTCCATTAGTTCTGTGTCTTCCTCTTTACCTACACGGTGATTGAGAGAAAGTGCTTGTCGCCTTAATTGTTGCAATTGGCGCAGTTGTTGGACACTAATTTCCAACGCTTGGGCCATTTCGGCTTCGTTGGGATTCCGAGAGAGTTTTTGCTTGAGTTCTCTTTGGGCTTTTTTGAGCTTGTTGAGTTTCTCAACAATGTGAATGGGTAAACGGATGGTTCGCGCATCATTGGCGATCGCGCGGGTAATTGCTTGTCTAATCCACCAGTAGGCGTAAGTGGAAAATTTATAACCTTTGTCTGGGTCAAATTTTTCTGTAGCACGATTTAGACCCATGGCACCCTCCTGGATTAAATCCAGAAACGGGACACCGCGATTCAGGTATCGTTTAGCAATGGACACCACTAATCTCAGGTTGGAGCGAATCATTTTACGTTTCGCTACTCGACCTTGGTATAAGCGGCTTTCTAGTTGCTTTTCTGTCATTTCTAGCCGGGAGGCTACTTGTACCTTACTGGTTGGCTGTCCCAGTTCTAATTCCAATGCAGCTTGGATCTCCCTTACTTCCTCGAGAAACCTAACTCGCCGGGCTAACTCTACCTCTTCTTCGGGTTTTAACAGGGGATAACGCGCCATTTCTTTAAAAAACGCGCCTACAGCATCATCATGCTCAGTTTTGTTGTATCCTGAAGGCCTGGCTGCAGCCATGTCATCCCCATCACGTTCCTCTGATTCCAGATTTTCGATGATTGGGGGTTCTGACTCTACCATTGATTCTAAAAGTTCCAGTGAGTTTTCTTCATGTTCGACAGTGGTTTCTAGTATTTCCATTGTTCCCAATTCAGCAATGTTCATAGTTTCCTTTAGGGATTTTTGCTTTGTTTGGTACATAATTTCATGACACGCTGCTTCAAGCTTGGTAGTTTTCCCTAACCAACAAATGCACCCCTTTGTCAGAAAAATATACACGGAAAGCTAATTGCTTATTCATTAGTGAAAATCAGCCCCTACCCGCTTTTTCTTGGTTCCTGTTTGATAGAACCTCTAAGAAGTACTGGTTTTGGCCCCCAGAAACTATGTTCTCAGGTTCCAACACAAATATTCCTGAGTTTTCCTCAATCCCCGAATCTGTCAAATGCCCTCAACCTTTATCCACCTTAACAAATATAAAAAACTCAGGTAAATACCCCCTAGCGTTAATCTTTTATAAGTTACATAACTTTTTCTGCTTCATCGGTGAGAATTTACTACATAAATCATCATCTGGCTTTGGGTTCGGTGCTGATTTCAGCGATCTTCCTAAAGGACATGGTTTGACTAGTCTAATTTTGGGAAATAGTTTATTTGTATAAAAGCATCTCATATGTACCAAGGGTTGAATATCTATCAAGGGGATGAAAAACACTATATCCTATTTAGTAGTTAGTCAGACCATTTCCGGAATCCCTGGAAAGATAATTGGATTTTTTATAGAGGATTTTAAATATTTATGCCACGAATTGTTAAGACAAAATTGTCTGGTACATTACATAACTGGGAAATCATCAAGTATTATGGAGAGAAAAGTATGATCAAATACATTTTACCTCTGAGAAATAAAAATCTTTGATAAACCTGTGTGCCGCCCAAACAATTAAGTAGAAATCAGACATAAAATTGTTGACAAAGTAGCAGAATTATGTATAAAACTCAAATAAAATCGCTGCATTTACTGGTGGCTGAACCTGGAGAAACTTACCAATCAGCAAATGTGAATCGATGGATTGAAGTGTTGGTAGACTGTCCAGGAACTACGGGACTTTTTACTTATAGATTGCCGAGGGAGTTAAAAGTAAAACCAGGTGATATTTTAAGTGTACCATTTGGTACTCAAAAAGTAGGAGCGATCGCCATTCGTTTATTGGCAGAACTAAATATTGATCTACCACCAGAAAAAATCAAGGATGTAGAAGAGATAGTCAGCGAAGGGTTCTTCCCCAAAAGTTATTGGGAATTATTAAATCGAGTAGCTGCATATTACTATACGCCTTTAATTCAGGTGATCCGGGTAGCGTTACCACCGGGATTACTAGGGCGATCGCAACGTCGGCTCCGCCTAGTTGGGGATGCAGAAATAAAAAGACAAATCTCCTCAGATTTAACTTTCCTTAGTCCCCCAGCCCAACAAATTTTCAACCTTTTACAAGGTCAATCAGCAGGAGACTATAGCCTAGTGTACTTGCAACAAAAAGTCAGAACAGCGTACAAAGGTGTGCGGGAGTTGTTGCGATTTGGGTTAGTAGAAAGTTATTTAGAAGCACCGCGACTCAATCGACCAAAACTACAGAAAGCTGTTACCTTGATTGGCACGATTGATGATAATTTAACCGAGCGTCAACAAGAAATTCTGGAAGTATTACGGCGGCGTGGGGGGGAATTGTGGCAGAGTGAACTATTACAAACTTGTAATGCTAGTTCTTCGATCCTGAAGACTATGGTACAAAAAGGTTACATTGTCATCGAAGAAAAAGAAGTGCTGCGAACAGAACAGGGACTAGCACTAGCACAAGATCACCCCAAAACCTTAAATCCTCACCAAGCAAATGCATTAAAAAATATTCAAGGTTTGAATGGTTTTGCTCAAGTCTTGTTACATGGGATTACAGGTTCTGGGAAAACAGAGGTATATTTACAAGCGATCGCACCTCTACTAAAGCAAGGAAAATCCGCCCTGGTATTAGTTCCAGAAATTGGACTTACACCCCAACTAACAGACCGTTTTCGGGCTCGTTTCGGAGCTAAAGTTAGCGTTTATCATAGTGGTCTTTCGGAAGGGGAACGTTATGACACCTGGCGACAAATGCTCACCGGGGAACCGCAAATAGTCATCGGGACTCGTAGCGCGATTTTTGCGCCTTTGCCAAATTTAGGTTTAATCATCCTAGACGAAGAACACGACAGCAGCTTTAAACAAGATTCTCCCATTCCTACCTACCATGCGCGCACCGTCGCCCAATGGCGGGGGGAATTAGAAAATTGTCCCTTAGTTTTAGGTTCTGCTACCCCTTCGTTAGAAAGTTGGGTCGGTCTGACAAACCCCTCTACACCAATTCCTAGTTATTACCTCTCCCTTCCCGAACGGATTAATTCTCGCCCATTACCACCGGTGGAATTGGTGGATATGCGGCTAGAGTTACAGATGGGAAATCGTTCTATATTTAGTAGGTCGCTACAATCAGCTTTACATCAGCTAGAAGAGAAGCAACAACAGGGAATTTTATTTATCCATCGCCGGGGACACAGTACTTTTGTGTCTTGTCGCAGTTGTGGTTATGTGATGGAATGTCCCCATTGTGATGTGTCGCTGTCCTATCACCAGACTGAAGAGGGAGCGCCGCAGTTACTACGCTGTCATTACTGTAACTATACGCGATTGCATCCTCAACAATGCCCTGAATGTGGTTCACCTTATCTGAAATTCTTTGGTAGCGGTACTCAACGTGTCGCCCAAGAATTAGCAAGACAGTTTCCGCAGTTAAGTTATATTCGTTTTGATAGCGATACCACCCGTAATAAAGGCGCACACCGTACCCTACTAACTCGATTTGCTAAGGGTGAAGCCCATTTATTAGTAGGAACACAAATGATTACCAAGGGTTTAGATTTACCCCAAGTGACACTGGTGGGTGTGGTTTCTGCTGATGGTTTGCTGCATTTATCAGATTATCGCGCCAGTGAACGCGCATTTCAAACTCTAACCCAAGTAGCAGGCCGTGCGGGTAGGGGGGATGATGTGGGTAGGGTGATTGTGCAAACTTACACCCCAGAGCATCCGGTAATTGGGGCGGTACAACAACATGATTATCAGTGTTTTTGTCAAACTGAATTAGAGCAACGCCAAGCACTTAATTATCCTCCTTATGGGAGATTGATTTTATTGCGCTTGAGTAGTTTAGATGTGATTCAAGTCCAGAATACGGCGCAAATTATCGCTACAGCTTTAAGTTCTCAGCCAGGATTTGATATCCTTGGACCAGCACCGGCTAGTGTCATGCGGGTAGCTAACCGTTATCGCTGGCAAATATTACTCAAGTTTGCCCCAGATGTGCTACCAAAATTACCTGACTGGGAGTCAGTGCGATCGCTTTGTCCTGATGCTGTGAGTTTAACTATAGATGTAGATCCATTAAATATTATGTGAATTATGTGAAACTTTGAAAGATGTAGCAGTTATCAAACTGCTACACATGGGAGATATGGGGTAGGAAGTGTTTCAATACTAGATAAATTCTTCCCCAGTCCATACTTCATTGATGTGAGTCATCCAGGGTATACCTTCATTGACTGGAGAACTAACGCTAATTTTAGCTTGGTTGGCAAATCGTTTTAACTGGTTGGCTAAATAAGGAATAGTAGTCATGATGTGCTGATAACTTTTAATATCATGACAGACTAAAATTAACATGAGAATGCCGCTATTGACCTTGAAATACCAGTGACAGCTGGATAACAAAATGCGTACTGTAGGCTTACAAGCCAAGAAAAAGCTTTTTTTGGTGGCTTCTTCTAGTTGACTCAGCCAAATGCAGCTCATTTGCATTGTTTTTGGGGATGGCAAATCATCGGGAGATAAATATGGTTGATACATAGTAACTCTGGCATTATTCAAAAGATTAAAAACCTAAATCCTGCTGAATGATCTGTAAATAATTACCTAAAGACCAAATCCAGCCGGTAGGCTCCAGACTCCATGAACTTTTGATTTAAGCTCCGTTCACCCCTTTACAAACTTTATATAATCCATCAGATATTATTGCTAATTTTCCTCATATTTCCTTAGTGTTTAATCCATATAAGTTAATATTTTGAGGGAACACACCGAATAGGGAATAGGGAATTGGTGTGTACTTCATGAGCCTGAAAAAGGCTTTAATACTATTTTGATATGAATAGGTGGCTGAGTTGTTGTGGGGTGAGTATTTGCTCCTGTTCCTCCATCCAGACTTGAAGCTGTGGGGGGTTGAGACCCCTCATAGCTTGATGTGGGGGAGTTAGAAAAACAAGTTTTTTAATCTCCATATCAGAGTAGATTTTCAGTATTTCTGACGGAAACTTGAAAAAGAATATGAAAAATAGTAATAAGGGAGAAACCAAATCATTTCGGGTTATATATTAAGAGACCGGGGAGTATGGGTTTTATATGTATAAAATCTATCATTGAAATTGAGTTGGGTGCGAAATAGATGGGACAAAGTTTTTTGCAAATCGGCGTAACGCTGTGTATTGTGATAGCGATCGTGCCAGTTTTGGGAAGGTACATGGCGCGTGTTTTCCTGGGAGAAAGAACGCTGCTGGACTGGTTCATCAACCCTATAGAGCGTAGCTGCTTAGTTTTAATCGGTGTGGGTAGCAAAGATGATGCCTACGGCGGTAAGCCGCAGACGGTTGGGGAATATATTCGCGCAGTGCTGTACAGCAACCTGTGCATGGGTACTTTAGTATACCTGATAATATTCTATCAGAGATTACTACCTTGGAATCCCAATGATTTTGATGCGCCTAGCTGGGATATATTGCTGCACACAGTTGTTTCATTTGTGACTAATACTGGACAGCAACACTACACTGGTGAAACAACCTTAAGTTATTTTAGCCAAGTAGCAGCTTTAGGCTTTTTGATGTTTACCTCAGCCGCTACAGGTTTAGCGGTAGGAATTGCTTTTATTCGGGGGTTAACAGGCAAAAAATTAGGGAACTTTTACGTTGATGTCACTCGTGCCATCACGAGGATATTACTACCAATGTCAATTATAGGGGCGATCGCTCTAGTTTTCTGCGGTGTGCCGCAAACATTAGCTGGAACCCTGGTTGTAGAAACCTTAGAGGGAAGAACCCAATATATTGCTAGGGGGCCAGTAGCCTCGTTTGAGATGATTAAAATGTTGGGTGATAACGGCGGCGGTTTTTTTGGCGTTAACTCAGCCCACCCCTATGAAAATCCCAATGGGGCTGCTAATTTAATCGAAACCATGGCCATGATTGCCATTCCTGCATCTTTAATTTACACCTATGGCATATTTGCCAAAAATATGAAACAGGCCTGGCTGCTGTTCTGGATGGGATTTGTAGCCTTGATGATTCTGATTTGGGTGACAGTAACCGGAGAACAACAGGGTAATCCCCTGGTAAATGGCACATTGGGAATAGAACAGCCGAATTTAGAGGGCAAAGAAATTCGATTGGGTTGGGTAGAAACAGCACTCTGGGCGGTGATGACTACAGCCACCATGTGCGGTGCGGTGAACGGGATGCATGATTCATTGATGCCCGCAGGATTATTTTCCACTTTATCGAGCTTATTCCTGCGCATTATCTGGGGAGGTCAGGGAACTGGGACAGCTTACCTATTTACTTACCTAATTTTGACTCTGTTCTTAGTAGGGTTAATAGTGGGGCGCACTCCACAATTTTTAGGGCGGAAAATTGAAAGAAGAGAAATCATCCTTGGTAGTGTGGTGGTGCTGATTTATCCCATTGTGGTTTTAATTCCCAGTGCCATTACATTAGCTTATCCTGTTTCCCTGTCTGGAATTACTAACCCTGGATTTCACGGCATTTCCCAAGTAGTTTATGAATATGCGGCTGCTGGTGCCAATAATGGGTCTAGTTTACAGGGATTGGATAATAACACCCTGTGGTGGAATTTAAGTACCTGTTTAAGTATGTTTGCTGGGCGTTACATTCCGATTATTGCCATTTTGCTGTTAGCTGACGGTATATCTCGTAAACCAAAAGCAGTAGAAACCGGTATTACCCTCAAAACAGATTCGCTTTTATTTACCGTAGCGACGGCTGGATTAGTGGTGATTTTGGCAATGCTGGCTTTCTTGCCAGTATTGGCGTTGGGCCCGATTGCCGAGGGTTTCAAACTAGCTGCGGCTAGTTAGAAGATTGGTTATTAGTCAACATTTCCTAAATATGAGATCAAATGAACGTTGCACCTACCTCTCAAGGTAAATCATCACGTTTTCGTCCTGGCGTAGACCGAACTTTACCTAGTCATCGCCGCCCCTCCCTCAAAAAAGCTAAGATAAATCGCAAAAAACTGTATATCAGAGCCATGAGGGATGCTTTTATCAAGCTGCATCCCGGGTATGCCGTCAAAAATCCAGTCATGTTTTTGGTTTGGCTGGGGACTGTTGTCACCCTAGTATTCACTATTGCGCCCAACTTATTGGGTCTATACCCGGAAAATCACCCACGTATTTTTTACGGATTGTTGACAGGAATTTGCTTTCTCACGGTTTGGCTGGCTAATTTTGCGGAAGCATTGGCACTGGGACGGGGGCAAGCCCAAGCAGATGTATTGCAAACTACAAAGTCAGAGGCGATCGCCAAAAAACTGGCTCCTGATGGCACAATTTGCCAAGTTTCTGCCACCAGTCTGAGAACAGGTGACACCATATATTTGGTAGCTGGGGATATGATTCCTGCTGATGGCAAAGTGATCATGGGTATGGCCTCTGTAGATGAATCAGTAATTACCGGTGAGACTGTACCAATACTGAAAGAATCAGGGACTAATGTTGCCAGTTCGGTGATCGGTGGTACCCATATCATCTCTGATGAACTGATTGTTCGCATTACATCTGACCCAGATCAAGGGTTTATTGACCGGATGATTGCTTTATTAGCAGGAACAAAACGCAGTAAAACACCGGGTGAAATCACCTTGATGATTTTCCTCGGTGTTTTGAGTTTAGTTGCTCTGTTAGTCGTGGCCACGTTGCCGGCTTTTGCTTACTATGTGGGTAGTCCGGTCAGTGTACCTATTTTGATAGCCCTGTTGGTAGCGCTGATTCCCACCACCATGGGCGGATTATTCAATACCATTAGTATTGCTGCTATGAATGGGGTTGCCCAATTTAACATCATTGCCACTTCCGAAGAAGCCCTAGAAGCTTGTGCTGATATCACCACCCTGATTCTTGACAAAACCGGGACAATCACCTTTGGCAACCGCTTGGCACAGGAGTTTATTCCCCTCAATGGCCATTCATTAGAGGAGATGGCTAATATTGCTTTGGCTGCCAGCGTATTTGATGATACATCTGAAGGGAAATCAATTACACTAGTGGCACAAAGCTTAGGCGGACAACTTGATTTTGACCTCAACCAAGCCCTAGGGGTAAAATTTTCTGAGGACACCCGCATGAGTGGCACAAACTTCGAGCGGGGACATAAAGCTCGCAAGGGAGCGGTAACAGCAATTAAAGAATTTATTCGTTTGGGTAATGGACAAGCACCTCCAGAATTGAATTCTGTCTGCGAAAAGATTTCCCAACAGGGAGGTACACCGCTGGCGGTTTGTCTAGATGAGGAAATTTATGGTGTGATTTACCTGAAAGACATAATTAAGCCGGGTATCTGCGAGGCTTGTCAGCAGTTAGGCTACATGGGTATCAATACTATATTACTGACTGGGGACAACCTGATTACGACATCTGTGATTGCCAACCTTGCAGGAGTTAATGACTTTGTTGGTGAAGCGACACCAGAGGATAAAGTCAGTATTATCCACACAGAACAAACAGCAGGTAAAGTAGTAGCAATGATAGGAGACGGCTCTAATGATGCTGCTGCGCTCCTCAAAGCGAATGTTGGCGTGGTCATGAATACAGGTAGTCAAGCTGCTAAAGAAGCAGCCGATATCATAGATTTGGACTCTGACCCCACAAAGCTGATTGATCTAGTGAGGATTAGTCGGCAATTAGTAGTTACCCGTGGTGCTTTGACTACATTTTCCCTGGCGAATGATATTACTAAATACTTTCTAATTATCCCATTCATTTTTACCACTGTTCATTTGCAGGGTTTAAATATCATGAATTTATCCAGCGCGAATTCGGCTGTCATATCCACACTAATTTATAATGCTGTGACGATTCCGGCTTTAATTCCCTTAGCTTTGAGAGGTGTACAGGTAAAATATCTGCAAACTAATCAACTGCTGCTGCGCCATCTGTTGATTTATGGTTTGGGTGGAATAATTGCACCTTTGCTTGCTATTAAATTCATAGATATGCTCATTGCAACCACCGGTTGGGGATAGAAAAGCCCAAGGTTCTGACCCTATGGAAAACCGCTCAGGGGTCTACATCTGTGGTCAATTAATTCTTTTCTGAACTAGAAACTCACCGCCGATAAATTTTTATGGATTTTATTCGTGAAACTATCACAGCTTTTCGCATGACCTTAGTGCTTTGGTTACTAACGGCAATCATCTATCCTCTGGGGATCTTGGTCATAGGTCAAGCCTTCTTTCCTTTTGAAGCCAATGGCAGCGTTATGGTAAATTTAGACACTCAACCAATTGGTTCAGCTTTGATTGGTCAGACATTCACATCTGAGGGTTATTTTCACGGTCGTCCCAGTAGTGTGAGATACAGCCAAGGAAAACAAGCCAGCCCCACTGGGATATCAGGAGGAAGTAATTTTGCTCCTAGCAACCCGGCACTGTTAGAGCGAATTTTGGAACGGGCTACTGAATTACAAGAGGAAAATATTCAACCGCTGGCTGATTTAATTTATGCTTCTGGTTCTGGCTTAGACCCACATATTTCTTTGAGAGCAGCCCGCCAACAGTTGAGCCGAGTGGCTCTCGCCCGGGATGTGAAAGAGGATGAAATAATACGTTTAATTAGCCGATATACTGATAATAGATTTTTGGGGGTTTTTGGGGAGCCGGGTGTCAATGTTTTGCGATTGAATTATGCCCTTGACTTACAAGACATTAACTCTCAATAAAAATAGGTGATGGGTCATTGGTCAGCCCCTCTCCTTGATCGGGAAAGGGGCGGCGATGAGATTGGGTAATTGATTCAATCCGCAATCCAATGACTCGGTAAAATAATTAGGCTTGACGTGAGTAGTATTCCACCACGAGCAGCTCATTGACTTGTAATGCTACCCATTCTCGTTCAATAACGCCGTTAACCTTGCCAGTTAACTTAGCTTTGTCAAATTCCAGATGACTGGGGAGATTGGCTAATCCAGGATATTGCAAATTGGCTTCTACCAATTTCCGGGAAACTTCGCGGTCTCTGACTGCAACGACTTCCCCGGGACGACACTGATAACTAGCAATATTGACTCTGCGACCGTTAACTGTTACGTGACCGTGATTTACCAGTTGGCGGGCGGCTGGAATGGTGGGAGCCATCCCCAAACGAAAAACGGTGTTGTCCAAGCGCATTTCTAGCAGTTGTAGCAGCACTTGTCCGGTGGAACCGGTGACGCGTCTAGCTTTACGTACATAGCGCAACAGTTGCTTTTCGGTTAAACCGTAGTTCATCCGAATCTTTTGCTTTTCTTCTAGACGAACTGCATACTCAGAGCGTTTTTTGCGGTTCTGACCATGCTGTCCTGGTGGATAGGCGCGTCTAGCACTTTTACGACTTAATCCTGGCAATTCGCCTAAGCGACGTACAATTCTGAGGCGTGGCCCTCTGTATCGGGACATGAGTTTCCTTAATCTATTCCTGTTAACTTTTAACTAGACATTGAATTTTGACACTTTCCTGATTATACATCAGGAAATTCCTGGCGATCTGAAACTGCTGACGAAGTTATAGCCTTTGTCGATCTCATGAGTCAGTTCCCGGACTTCTAGCTAAATTATCCTAGATTATCTCTGATTATGTGAGAAGTCGGGGATCTGTGTGACACCGAAGATCATGTATTTGATTATCTTGACGGGATGCGATAGCCAAGCGCTGCTGTTAAAGGCGATCGCGAAGCGCTGCTGCTGTGGGTTGAAAAATTCCGTTTGATGCCACACGGGGAGCCGGGGGTTAGAAACCCCCGTCTCAAAGCTAAAGTCAGATAAATCTGACACCGAAGATCATGTATTGGATGGTGTTGACGGGATGCAATAGCCAAGCGCTGCTGTTAAAGGGTAAGGTCCCCGACTTCTTAGATAATTGGCATAATCTCATATAATTTGTCCAGAAGTCGGGGATCTGTGTGACACCGAAGATCATGTATTGGATGGTCTTGACGGGATGCGATAGCGCGATCGCTGCTGCAAGCAGTTCGCTTAACACACAGGAAATTTACCCAGATATCATAAATATTGAACCCAGTACCGGCGAAATAGTTTTATATTCCCAAAAATCTATCTTTAGATAGATGACAAGATTACCTAAATAGTGTTGCAGAGGCTTAGGTATCAAAAAAATATTTATTTACATATGATTGCAAATTAAATGTGATATTATCGGTCTAATTTGATTCAAAATACGTTAAATATCGACTAGTTTTCAGTAACATTGACCCTACGCACTGTTACTAGATTTATGGCTGCGCAGCAGTTGTAAAATCAAAATCATCCCACGCAATAAATGGTATAAATTATGGTAACTATCAAGCAAATTTTGCACGGATTCCCAGATGCTGCTACATCTAAACAGGATTTAGGTGTTAAGTAAGTTTGAGAGATAATTGTCAAATTTTGTGATCTGCTTGCTGTGTAGGCATTTCCAATGCTACCAGTCAATCAGAATAGTTTGTAACTATTCTGATTTGGTCGATTGTTGCTTAACAATTCAGATGGCAAATTCTACTCAAATATACCTGAATCGCCATCTGGGTAGGCAAATTACATAAAGTTCATTTTGTCAAGGATTTTTAAGATGCCCTTACCCTGGTTAAACTATACCCTCACCGGACATTCAAGAGGGGTTTTGTCCGTACCATTTAGCCCCGATGGTCAAACCTTAGCTTCTGGGAGTGGGGATGATATCAAACTGTGGGATGTCGCCACTCGGCGGTCAATCGCCACCCTCAAGGGACATTCATGGTCGGTTATTTCAGTAGCCTTCAACCCTGATGGTCAAACCATGGCTTCCTCTGGGAGTTGGGATGAAACCATCAAACTATGGGATGTCGCCACGGGGAGGGAAATAGCCACCCTCAAGGGACATTCAAATTGGGTTAATTCAGTAGCCTTCAGCCCCGATGGTCGCACCTTAGCTTCTGGGAGTGGCGATGAAACCATTAAATTGTGGGATGTCGCTACGGGGAGGGAAATAGCCACCGTCAAGGGACATTCAGATTGGGTTCGTTCAGTAGCCTTCAGTCCGGATGGTCGCACCTTAGCTTCTGGGAGTTGGGATGAAACCATCAAACTGTGGGATGTCGCCACGGGGAGGGAAATAGCCACCCTCAAGGGACATTCAAGAGGGGTTTTGTCCGTAGCCTTCAGTCCGGATGGTCAAACCTTAGCTTCTGGGAGTTGGGATGATATCAAACTGTGGGATGTCGCCACTCGGCGGTCAATCGCCACCCTCACCGGACATTCAGATTGGGTTCGTTCAGTAGCCTTCAGCCCCGATGGTCAAACCTTAGCCTCTGGGAGTGATGATAGCACCATCGAGATTTGGCAAAGGCATTTATCTGACAACAATGATGAAGGTGATGAAGAGGATGATGGTTATGAAGAAGATGATGAACAACCACCAGTTTTGTCACCTGGAGAAAGAAAAAGAATTACAGAAGAAAATATTAACTATCTGCGTATAACAGTAGATCAAAATACTGAATTATCTAAGCTAAAAAAAGCAGCAAATAATGATGCTTGGGAAGATTTAACAAAATGGATTGCTGAATCTATTTGTGATATTAATTTCCGCGCAGCTAGTAAATCAGTTACAAGATTAATCACAAGAGTCCGAGATAAAACTCCCCGTGAAATAGCACAGAGACTAATTATTCATAAATCCTTACAAGCAGCAGGATTAGAATTAATTGGAGATGTGGTAGCAACGGTTAATAATATTTTAGATGGATTAGGAGCAGAGGGGATTGATCTGCCAAAAATAGCCAAATTAGGGGCAGAGATGGTTTGTCAAATCGCAGAGATTTATGGATTTAATATAGATGCTCCTGAAAGAAAACAAGAAGCTTTATTTATATTTGGCTTTATTTTCTTAGGAGAAAAACTAATAGATATAGGAATAGATTGGTTAAAGTTGGGTTACATTAATAAACTCCTAAAAGTGGGCAGTAAAGCCTTAATGATTTATGGTCTAGGTCATGCGGCTTGTTTCTATTATGAATATAAACATGAATCTAAATTTAGTCTCATTCCTCCAGATGATTTACTTAATAAATTGCGTCAAGAAAGAGATGATTACTTCCCCAAGGATGTATCAGAAGCAACTGTCAAAGAAAAATTAAGACTAGAAATTTCCAATGCTTTCCCTGAAATTAACTATGAAGATTTAAAGTGTCTACTAGCAGAAAAGAAATGGAGAGAAGCAGATGCAGAAACAGAATATATAATTTCAGAGTTATTAAATAGAGAGATTAAAGACGACACTAGCAAGATATTTGCCAAAGATATCAATCAAATTGATCAGTTATGGTATCATTACAGTCAAGGTAAGTTTGGTTTCCAAGTCCAAAGAGATATTTTTCACCAATCTGATATCAATAAAGAAATTGGTAAGTTTGGAGAAGCATTAGGTTGGCGTGGAAAAGCATTTTTAGGGATTGGTGTCCTGGGTGCGTTTAGTTGGAAAGACTATGATAAATTAGTTTTTGAACTTGATCAATCACGCAAAGGACATCTACCTGCTTTTTGGTTTCATAAATATGAAAAGCACAATGGTTATATTGTAAAATCTTATTTGAAACCAATACTAGAAAGAGATGATTGGCACAATATAAAAGCTTTACCTTTATCTTCTGAGTGAGTTACAAAAGGGCGGGCAGGATGCCCACCCCACAAGATTTATGATATTAAGGTGTGTACTTTATTTACTTGAAAAGTGCTGTAAGCTATAGAGATTCTCACAAGAAAATCGCAAAAAAGGCACGGAAGCCAGGCTTTAGACAGTGAGGGAGGAGGCGATCGCTTACAACAGTCTGGTAATTTCCTGGGGCGAAATTTCCCGCCTAGCAGCTCAAAACCAACCAGACGCGCAACAAGGACAATTGTTTTAACCACCTTATACATATCCCCCACTTCTCGACAAAATTAAAACTAATTCAACACCCCCATATATAGCCTATCTATTACCCGGATCTTTCTTAACATTCGTGAGAGCGATCGCTCGCAAACCCACAAACCTTAATCCTCCGTTGATGATTCTCAAGAAAATAAGGGTTTTATCAAGAGTAGGGAAATTTTCAAGCGTTGAAACCATTACCACATAAATGTTTCAAGATTATTAAGAAAGATGTGGGTAATGCATAGCTTTGTCACGGGAGGGGTTGGGGATCGCATATTTTCTATAGCTAACAAAGTAATTAAAAAAATTAAACTACCCAGTTTGCCCCTCTAACGCGATTCGCACGGGCTATAGTTTGCATTAGTGTGTGATCTTTCATGGGTTTATGTAGGTAAATAGTAGATAAAGTTGGTACATCAAAACCTGTTAACCACATGGCACAAACAAACACTAAACGCAGGGGATTTTCTCGATCTTTAAATTGATATTCGATATCATGACCTTGAGCATCAAGGGTATTCATTATGTACAAATTTTAACAGTGGGCTGGTTAATTTTGTCATTTCTCCTGATAAATAAGTTTTAAATTTCGTTAGATGCTTGTAATACAACAGTGTATAATTGAGGATTAACTCTAAAGTTGGCCTGGGTAATTAACTGATCAATCAATGGTTTAATAGCTGGAATTAGTTCCTGTTTTTTGGCTTGTATTAACACTCCCAACAGACCTGTTATATTTATTCCATAATTGGTAGCTACTATTCTTCCTCTGCGTTCATCCATTAACAGCAAATCAGCTTTCATTTCTAAGGATAAAATAATGGCTTCAGCTTCTCCCAAGTGAATACTTTGATTATTTTCTTGAATTTCTGTCACTTGTAGAGAATTAATAACTGTCTGTGTGTGTATCCAAGATAAAGTTTGTACTTCTACTGCACCAGGGACAATTTTATTTATGTCAACCATTTCGTTATATACAGCTTCCGGGATGATCACCCTACTATACAACTGTCGCAATAAATCTAACTGACCAATTGCTGCTAAGTTTGTAATTGGTGATGTATCGCTAACTATAATCACAGTAAACCCATTGATTGCAGTGTCTTGATATCAGATTGAAAATCTTCAACATCATAGTTAATGTGTAAACCTCGTTTTGCTAGTTGATGCTGAAATTCTAGGACTGTGATTCCTGTCCATGCTCGGACTTTACCACTGCTAATTTTACCTTGTTGGTAAAGCAAAATGGCAATTTCTAATTTGAGTTCGTCTTCAGTCATGTTTGAAGCTCTAAGGATATCATTGGGAATTATGACGCTCATTTGAGAAAACTCCAAGTCCTAATATATGTTTATTCTAATTTTTCTCTCATGCTGGGTGGGAATTGAATGTCTAAGTATTCTACTGAAAGTTTACCAGAGATGAGACGAGTTAGGAGGCGATCGCGTGTTTGTTTGAGAATATTATTTACTTTATTAATACTTCATTATTTTTCCAGCAAACGTTGTTGATACTCATTCTGCGGTTCATGATTTAATATAGATAATTGATCAACCTTTTCAAACCACCGCTTCCACCTATCCGTTAAAGATTCTGAAGATTGAACATTAACTGCTTGATTTTGCTGTTGTGCAATCAAGAAATCAATAAACTCATCTACCCTCGATACCAGAGGATCTGGTAATTGTTGTAACTTATTAACCACAACTTCACGAGTATTCATAGATTTATTCCTTTACTCTTTACTTAATGATAAGCTAATTATCCCCCGCAATCTCTTTAATATAGTCATCCTATTTGACTTGAGAAATTATCACTGAGGAAAGGGAACAGGGAACAGGGAACAGGGAACAGAAATTGTTCATGAATCATTTAGGATTGCTATATTATGTGCAATAATCCCCTCTAACAAATGCACCTCTTGATTTAACTCTAAAATCTCCTCAATAAACTCCTCTTGCGTTTTCCCATCTTCCTCTATCACCACCCCCACATACCGCCCAGGATTTAAAGAATAATCCTGTTCCTTCACTTCCTCCAAAGTTGCCAACGCGCATATTTTTAGATTATCTGGGTTTATACGGAGTCGTGCAAGATTTGAGTCCCCCATGCTCCTCATGCGGTAGCAAATTCTGTCAAACCCCGTTTATTGGGATGATGAAAGCCTAAAACAATATCACTTTGGGGTATTCCGGCTGATAATAAGTCGTCAACAACACATAAATTTGTTGCGTCTTCTTCTACCCAAATTTTGCCATTTTTAATGCACAGATACATGATGATATGCTGGACTAACTTTTTATCATCCCAGCCAAACCGAAACCAAAGATATTGGTCTCTTGCTTCGTCAAAAGCCAAGCGATCACTTGCTTCAATTTCTCGATTTTCTCTATCTTGATTCTTGGTCATTTGATAATATTCAGTCAATATTTTCTGAATCGCCTCACGGTATTTTTCTAGCTTATCCATTGTTTTATTACCTCCTTTTCCATATCTACAACTATTAACAAAACGTTATTTTCATTACTTACTACCTGTACAGATTTTCAGCGACTTGCCCACAAAACTCTTAATTTCTACAACAATCTTTTGTCCATAGTAAATTGAGTAATTAACACTTTCATTCTAAAAAATTTTAAATGCCAGTCACAGCTTTATTATCATAAACTCGCCTCTACCCTGCTTCCCCTCTCCCTTGCTCCCTCTTTCCCAGCTCTAAATGTCTAGACTTGTCTAGGATTTATATAGCAGTTGATGAAATGCGATCGCCCCTAGAAGCAGCTACAGAAAACCGCTCAAAGATCAAGTAGTGTTACACTGCAAAAGCACCAACACCTTAAACTGGGTATAGATGATGGGTGGGTAAAAATGGTCAAAATCACTGGACGTAAATTTGTAGGTGGAGAAAATGTTTATGATATTGGGGTTGAGGGTGACCATAATTTTGTGATTAAAAATGGTCTGATAGCCTCTAATTGTTTCAATAAGTCTCATTCCACCGCCTATGGATATGTAACTTATCAAACTGCGTATTTAAAGGCTAATTATCCGTTGGAGTATATGGCGGCACTGTTGACGGCGAACAGTGGCGATACGGATAAGGTGCAGAAGTATATTAATAACTGCGCTAATATGGGGATTACAATAGATGCCCCGGATATTAATCGTTCTGGTCTGGATTTTACACCGATAGATGGAAAGATTTTATTATTTGGATTTACAGCGGTGCGGAATGTGGGACAAAATGCGATCGCCTGTATTTTGTCAGCGAGAAATGAGGGGGGTGATTTTCAGTCTCTGGGGGATTTTTGCGATCGCGTGGATTTGCGTGCTATTAACCGGCGGACTGTGGAATCTTTGATCCAGTGTGGAGCTTTTGATAAAATTGAATCAAATCGTCACCAATTAATCCGTGATTTAGAACTAGTTTATGATTGGGCGCAATCCCGCGCCAAAGATAGGGCTATAGGTCAGGGTAATCTTTTTGATTACTTAGGTACTAGTAATAGTACTAGTAAGCAAACAGGGAACAATAGTTTTGAAACAGTTCCTAAAGCTGAACCTGTGGCTGATTTTATGCCCCAGGAGAAGTTACGCATGGAAAAGGAATTACTGGGTTTTTATGTATCAGATCATCCCTTAAAGTCCTTAAAGCCAGCAGCATCGCTGCTGACTCCGATTAACCTTTCACAATTTAAAGAACAAACAAAAGATACAAAAGTTTGTGCCGTGGTGATGCTGAACAATGTCAAAAAAGTGATGACTAAGAAAGGCGACCAGATGGCAATTTTACAAATAGAGGATTTAACTGGACAATCGGAAGCGGTGGTTTTTGCCAAAACCTATGAACGCATCAGTGAGCAACTGGAAGTTGATGCGAGGTTAATTGTCTGGGGTAAAGTAGATCGGCGAGATGATCAAAATCAACTGATTGTTGAAGACATAGAAAGAGTTGAGCAAGTGCAAATGGTGATGGTGGAACTGAATCCGCAACAAGTAAGTGATATCCAGACCATGCATAATTTAAGGACGATTTTACAAGAACATACAGGGGACAAAGAAAGGGCAAAAATTCCGGTGGTGGGAATTATACAATCAGAAACTGCTCGGGAATTGGTTCGCTTTGGTTGGCAATATTGCGTTCAAGATTCTCAGAGTACAGTGGAAGCTTTGCAAAATGCTAGATTTAACGCAAATATTAAATCCCTCACAGGCAGTTAATAAAGCCTTTTTCAGGCTCATGAAGTACACACCAATTCCCTGTTCCCTGTTCCCTGTTCCCTATTCCCTTTCCTCACTGATAATTTCTCAACTCAAATACGAGTCCTATATTTTCTCTTGAGGTGGCTTTGCAATACCTTGCTTGAGGAGAGTGGCCTCAATTTCCCTGATGAATTGCATATCTTCGGGGGAGAGGTGCTGGTTTAGGTTTCCAGAATCTTCGCTGAAAGGGGGTTGCTTGTGGAGAAAATCGAATGCTTGGCGGAATTGATGGGGACTGGCTGAAATAGGGGAGTCAAAATGACAAGCAATAATCTGGCGAAAATCCCAGGTTGCTACTTGTTCAGCCCACGTTAGGACTTGTTGAGGTGCTTGGGGTAAAATGAGAACTTGGAGGATGGGGGCTACAAAGGGTCGTCCATTACCTTGGAGGGTATAGAAAGACTTTTGCCAATCTTCTCGCCACCGAAAGGGAAATAAACCAAAGTAAGCTTTTGGTGAATGGTCTGGTGCTTGGAAAGCATCCCGTAACATTTCCCCTAATCCAGTGGTTGCTAAGGAATGAGGACTAAAGTAGACTGCAAATAGTGAAATACGTTGCCATCCCTTGCGGCGATTTTCTGGATGATCTGTGATGGTTTCCCCTGCATGATCGCGAGCATGGAATAGTAAGGGGTAAGGGTCTAATTGGGTGATTGGGGGTGGTTCTTCGGGTATGGACAGTATGGAGTCAGTGAGAAGTAGGGTGTGCGATCGCTTGTGAAAAAATGCCACTTCTACAAATGAACCGCGTCCCAAGTTGATATCTAGTACCTGATAATCGAACTCATCAGCAAAAGGACTGTGACTACTATCTTCTGGGAGTACCTGAGTCCGTTGTGGGGGAAAACCCAGCCAACTTAGGGGTAAATTGATGGGGAAACTCCATTGATGGGGAGCAACAAAAACCTGTGCTTGGGGGAAGCGGCGAGCAAAAGGACCGACAAAAACCTTATGTTCTAGACCGGAGCTAGTGGGGAGAATAATGTATTTAACATGGCCGTGTTGTGTGACTAAGTTGTTAACGAGGCGGACACATTCAGGAGTGGGAGCCACTGGGGCGTAAACCAGAAGCCCACCCTGTGCTAGTTTAACCACGGTCATCCGAATCGGCACAACAGTGTAGAGAATGCCTTGAAGCTGATCGAATGTCCAGATAGTATCTTTAAGTATTTCTGAGCAAATTGTCCGCCGTTTACCGTAGGGATATAGAGGTACAGCGGGCCAGAAGTGCCATGACCAATCTCGGGGATGAGTACTGGGTTGTTCCATTTATGTGCGTGGACGTTGAGGTTTTACACTGTTAATTGTGATTATTGCCACTAAGACGATGGCGAAAATTAGTGCCAGGTTTCTCAGTAAAGAATTTTGCCAGTGCTTGATTGCGATCGCCACCAATGCCCAAACTGTGACTCCTGTATAGGCAAAGTCTCGGTGTTGGGTGAGAATGAGGGCGGCAACAGTAAAAGCCACTAATAACATCATAGCAGTCCATATTTCAGGAGAAATCCCCCAGCCTTGCCAACGGTGAAAATACAAAGCAGAGGCTACATTAACAATAGTTGCTACACTAATCCAGCCCAGATAAATACTGATAGGGAAGTGAACACACCACCTCTTGATTTGAGAAACAGATTTTTTGCCAATGCCTAAGCGCAAATAGATAGCAATGAGTGGTATGAGAATTAAGAGTATGGCGATCGCAGACAGGGTAAAGAGTTGGGAGAGGAAAAGATATACCCAGATAATTTGAGCCGCAGAGGCAATCACCAACAAGTACCCGCTTTTGCGTAAATCGTCATCATACCTGTGGTTGGGGAGAAATTGATAAATTCCGAAAGTGAATAAACCTAGATAAATCAGTCCCCAAATAGCAAAAGCATAGTTAGCGGGGATAATCAGGACATTAGCGAAGAAAGTATTAGAAATTTCTCCTATAGTCAATCCCCGGAGCGGATAAATATTAGATACTACGTTGACGACAAAACCGGCAATAATGGCGCTCAAAGTCGCAACTTGCCTGATCAAATCCCCATCATTTCCAGATGTTGAATTCTGCATAAGAGAATCATAAGATTTATGTGCAACTTTTAAGCTAATCAAAGCGATTAAACTACATTAACTACGGCATCCGTCAATTCTGACTTGTCAGAAAGCACGATAGAATCATGGGTCACGGTAAAGGCAGTTGCTTGCAAAGCACACAATAAAATATTGCGTGCGCCATTTACATCACGAGAAACCTGAATTCCGCAATGTGGACATTTAAAAACTTTGTTTCCACCTAGTTTATAATGAACATGACCGCAGTTACCACAGGTTTTTGACGTATATGATTCGTTACAAAGAACGACTATTACACCTTTTCTTTGTGCAGCTTGCTTGAGATGTCGCTCAAATTTGTAATGAGAAAGAGTCAGCATTTGCCGTACAGACTTACTGTTTATTCTGCGTTTCTTCCCGCTACGTCTTTTAATCACCATTTGACTAGAATCAAAGGTTGGTAAGTAAATTACTTTGTAGGAATTAACAAGCAAGTTAACAGCTTTGTTATGCAAATCTTTAATTAAATTCTCAATTCTTTCTCTGACACGATTAGCAGCAATACGCATCTTTCTACGTTGACGGCATCTTGTTTTGGTAGAACGGCTGATGAGATTATCAAGGTGCTGACACAATCTTTGTATGCGTCCGATGTCTCCCGTTGCAATCTCTAAGACATTCTC
>NZ_JANQDF010000177.1:0-14684 GCF_029891675.1 Anabaenopsis tanganyikae CS-531 | reverse complement strand
ATTTTCAATCAGTGAACCGGGATTTCTGCTACCTGCTTTTTGACGCTGGATGACTTTTTTACCACCTTCCTTAGTTTCTGTTAACCCGATGATATGTAATAATTCGCTATAAAAACCTTGATCCAGGGTGTTGCTGTCGTTAGCGAAGGGAAGTTTTAATAAGTGTTCTGGGGAAAGTAATTTAAATAGTGCAATTAGTCGATGGTCGTCTGTTTGTTCCGGGTTTTTGAGGATTTCTGCATATTCGCGCAGGTCAAAGTGGGTAAAGACTAGGGAAGTTTGAAGATTAGCAATAGCTGGTTGAGCGATTTCTTTATAGAAGAATTCTGTTTTTTTACTGGTTAATCTTCCGTCTAAAAAATCCTGAAATTGCTGGATAAATTGGGAATTTTCTACAAAACTTTTTTCAAAGACAGTAGCATCAAAAATAAACCATTCATAGATATTGGTAGCAATTAAATATTTAATTTCCAGGTTTTTACTGGTTAACCTTTCCCGCAGGAAATATAATACTAGTTCTTGTAATGCTTTAGTGTTTAAATTCTCCACTGTCAACATTTCGCCTTTGTTGGTGGGCTTTTTGGTTTCTAAAATTACTCCTACGGTGCTGTGAGCATCTTTACCATTATGAATAACTAGGTCATTGCGTCCTTTGGTATTAATAAAATGATGGGAACCATAATAAGTATTTTTTAAGAAATCAGCGATGAGATTTTTATGAAATTCTTCGCTTTCGCCTTGGTTAATTTGTTGGATGAGGGTGGTTAGATGAGTTTTAAATAGTTCAATTTGGCTTCTGTAGGGTTTAACTTTGAGGAAGGCTTTATTTAATGCTTGTCTGGGGAGAATTTTATTCATCTGTGGTTGAGGTTACTATGAAGACTGATTGTAAAACTTGTATAGCTTGGGTGGGGTGCAGATCCTAGGTTTTACTCAGCCTCAAGCTAAACTAGTTTAATATTTAGGTTAATTATATACTGTAATTTAAATTATTAGTAGCAATATTACTTAGGGGAAGAAAAATCTTCCCCTGTGTTGAGTAGTAATTTACTGGGAGGGAACGCGACAGAATTTACGATCCTTATCATGTTCAGGATACAGCCAAGAATAGGCGAAATGGCTGACTCCTGGTAATTGGGGAGCAAATTGGCGCAGTGCTTCCATTTGTACTTCTAGGGATGGGCGATTACTCATTGAGCTTCCCCAAGTTCCAGCTAAAGCCGGAATCACCTTTGTTCCTGGTTGTGCAGCATCCAAAACTCGCTGCACTTGCTGGACAATGCAGCTAGCAGTACCACAGGTAGCATAGGACATAGGATGCCATTCTAAAGAGTTGGGAAACCTATCCCAAGGTTGCAAGCGGGAATCATAGCCTTGTCCTACGGTTTGATTACCATCCGGAAAAAATACCACCCCAGCAGGTATTCTTTGTTGCTGGGCTGGGTAAGCAGCTAAGGAGACAAAATCTAATATACCTTGCATGGCGTGAGCAACTGCTAGTTGCCATAGTTGCCATTGTAACAGTGGTTGTCTCTGGCTAGCTGAGGGGATTGATTCTGTTTCTACTGGTTGGGGAATGCGACCTTGCCACATAGGCTCAGTTTCATCAGGATGGAGTTGATCGACTTCGTTAATATCCCCGGCTGTGATTTGTCCCTTAGCCATAAAACGGCGAATTAACTCTAATCCTTTGTTATTCTGCGCCCGACGCAATAAAGCAGCTTGAGTCGCCGGACTAAATAGCCATAAATCAGAGAGTCTGGTAGCTACCGAATCAGGTCCTGCTTGTCGGGGATAGCGGACGTAATCAAATAACACCCCATCGGGTTGGCGGCGTACTACTTCCTGTACCATTTGGTAGAAGTCCTGTTTGGCCTGTAAGTTGTAAGGATCAACAAATACTTGAGAATTATTATCTGTGACTTCTAAACTGGTTTGACCTTTACCATTACGGGCGATCGCATCTTGTCTGTCTGGACGCAGGGCGTAAGTATAGCCGAAATTCTTGGTAAACATCCAAGCGTAAACTTTTAAACCACGTTGTCGCCCCATTTGAATGGCGGTAGCCATGAGATCGACATTTTCCGCCCCTGGGGTGCGAATTGCGGAAGGCCAAGCCGTGGGATTATTTGCCGCTGGTAATAATACCTGCCCGTCATAGAAGACTTCGAGATAAACTTGATTGTAGCCACGGTTAACAATGCGATCCATGACCTGCTCAATTGCTCCAGGCTGAATATCACAGGAATATAAACGTAACCACACCGCCTGTACCTGCGGCCAAGTGCGATCGCGACAATTTTGTAACTCCTGTGCATGTTGTTTCACTAATTGTTGGTAGCGGTTTTTGGCATCTTGATTGCCTTTGAGTGCTGCTAAACGTAAGTCTTCTTTGGCTTTTGCTGCTGCTGGTGATAATTGGCAATACTGTTTTAATTGCGCCTTTGCAGGTTGGTTACTTAGGGGAGAAATTAACAGAGTACCTGTAAAAATGGTCGCTAACAGACAGCGCCAAAATAAAATCGTTTTTCCGAAGGTGAAAGCAGAATTAGACATATGTGAAGGTACAAACACAAATGAGTCATGAAGCCTAATAGAAACAATTCTTAGAAAAAGGTATATAAAATGAGACCTTTTCAGAAAAATTTGGCAGTTTACCTATTTCAGACTGCCAAAGTCGTATTGATGTTGCCAAATTTTTAATAATTAATAATTTTGCACTGTAGCCCATTAATTGTAGGTGTAAGGGCAGTTAATTAATCACAGCTTATTTTATCAAATCTCAGTATATAGCATTTCCCATGCTCGTGAGGTACAATTTTTTTTAGTTTGAGGGAACAGGGAACACCGGAACAGGGAATTGGTGTGTACTTCATGAGCCTGAAAAAGGCTTTAAAAGAGTTACCCCTATCTGTGACGGCAAAAACTGATAATATTTGAAGATATTTTACCCACTGCTATTCTTGATACATAAGTCAAGAGTCAAAAACTGAGAACAAAAATTAGGACTCTGGACTTTTGACTCTTAACAATCCCACAGGTAATGCTTAAGCACCACGCTTGACTGCTGACTCCACCCGTTGTAACTCTTCCTCTAAGCGATTTTTGAGCTTCTGGGGTACGGGGCGATTGGGATAAGAACTATAATGTCCAGCTAGGGAATTAAGAGCTGTTCGCATAGTTGTAAAGGAACTCAGACCAGAAACAGACTTAACCCTTTGATAGCGAGCCGAAAAATCGTTGATTTTTTGGCGCGCTTCAGCTTCAATAGCTGCTTTGTTGGGGGAATCCTCTGTTACTTCCAGGGCTTGTTTCATAATATTGACTACCGCCAAGGTATCTTGAGGATAATCCCCAGTTAAACTGTCTGGACTGCTAGAACAGCCCATGAGACCGATGGTGACAACTAAAACCAAGGCTAGTAGACGCGACCAATAGCGCTTCATATCTTTGTTAATTCAATAATACATAAATCAACATCTATCCTATCCTGGATTGGTATCCAGGGGATCATTCACAGGGATAAGCAATGACTAATAACTTTTTTATACATGGTATCTCGTTGTTGGTGGGGTCTCCCTAGGGATGCGATCGCACTTTGGAGGGTTTCCACTGCCATACAAGTACCACCCAAGGCTCCAGCCATTGTGGTAATATGTTCTTCCATTAATGTCCCACCAATATCGTTACAACCCCACTGTAAAGCTGCTGTAGCCCCACTCAGCCCTAGTTTTACCCAACTTGGTTGATGGTTGGGTATGTAATTTCCCAAATAAATCCGCGCCACTGCTGTGAGTAATAAAGCATCATTGAGAACGGGTTGATCCCGTCCTACACGACGGCGTAAAGATTTGGGTGCTTCTTGTCCGACAAATGGTAAAATAATAAACTCAGTTATTTTACCTGAGTAACCTTGCTCAAGGGCTGTTTTTTGCAGCGATCGCAATTTTTCTAAATGTGTAATTTGTTGTTCTGGGGTTTCAATATGCCCAGATAATATGGTGCTAGTGGTGGGTAAACCTAACTTGTGCGCCGTACCCACAATTTCCAGCCAAGTTGCTGTATCAATCTTTTCGGGACACAATACCCGCCTCACTTGATCATCTAACACTTCCGCAGCTGTTCCTGGCATAGACCCTACACCAGCATCTCTGAGAGCACCAATCACATCAGCATATTCAATCCCATCAATTCTAGCGATAAATTGCACCTCTTGGGGAGAGAAAGCGTGTAAATGTATCTGGGGAAATTCCTCCTTAATGGTCTCTACTAACTTCAGGTAATAAGCCAAAGAATAACCGTTAATTTGCGCTTGTGGGTTTAATCCCCCCTGCATACAGATTTCCGTTGCGCCTCTTTCCACCGCATCTGTGGCTTTTGCCAAAATTTGCCCCCAGTCTAACCAGTAAGCACCAGCATCACCATCATCCCGACGGAAAGCACAAAAACTACAGTGTTGCTCACAGATGTTAGTAAAGTTAATATTACGATTAATTACATAGGTAACTATGTCCCCGGCTTGGATGTATCGTAATTGATCAGCGGTGTTACGAATAGCAGCGATCGCTTCTGGGTCAGTTTGTTTTAATAAAAAAACCCCATCGGCGGGAGATAAATCATCACCCAAGAGAGCGCCATCTAGAATAGCATCAATAGTTTTATCTTTCACAGCTTACAAAAACAAACTGCCACACTTTAGTTTCATCGTAGCAATTATTTGGCTAGTTTTATCCGCCAAAGAGCGAAATTCAAAGGCTGAAGTTGATAATTCCTCTCGATGGTATTTTTTAACTCCACAGAAGGCGCAAATAATAAGATGTCAAATCCATCAGGAACTTTAAAAATATCCTTATTTAATACAGACGGAGGTAACTCCCTACAGGTATAACAGTTAGGTTGAAGTTGTAACTGAACTTCTGGCTTCAGCAGATGACTTAAAGCCAATATTCTGCCCATACTACCATCACTGATTAACAGTGGACGTTCAACCTGATTAATTAATTTAGCATCCTGAAAATTTAGATCACTATGGCTTTTAGTCCACCAGTGATGAGATTGGGATATCAAGACACCAGAAAAGATAGAGCCAGAAAACAGAAAGCACATAATAATTTTCCCAAATTTCTGTTGAGGTGAAATTGAGGTAATTTTACTTGCTAGTAGGTAAGCTATAGATATTTGTATACTCAAATAACCCGGAGTAAGATACCGGGGAATAATTGACCTTGTACCGCCATATATCACATCTTTTAACATAATTGGCAGGCAAGTCACTAAAATTAAGCTTAAAATAAATAACCAGGTTTTTTGAGATGAGTAACGACACAGATAATATATAGAATAGCCTGCTAAGAATACTATCACCGCTACTAAACTTATCTGGATGAGATGTGTCAGTTGATTTTCCACCCCAAAATTGATCACAGCCCTTTCGTGATTACTATCTATGAACATACGGCTGAGATTAAAAGCCCAGGTTTTCATCATCGATAAAGTAGGCATATTACCTTGGCCACCAACTATACTGGTGAGGTGCTTTAAATTGGCAACAATTACCAATAGCCAAGGCAAAAAAGCCAGAAAACCAGCCAGAGAAGCCAATAAATAGGCAATTACTTTTTTAGTTAATCTCAAACCTTCTATAGTAATTAAATAAACTCCATGTGCTGCTGCAATAGTTACAGACGCAGGAAAAGTGTACAGACTCATAGCTAAAGTGACAGCATAGATTCCCCAGTCTATTTTTTTATTTGTGCGCAATGCTTGCAGCAAGGCAGCACTAGATAGTAAAATTGTTACTATCCATAAACTATATTCTCTTGCTTCTTGAGCATATAGTATTTGAAATGGTGATATTCCTAAAAGTGCTACAGCCATCCATGCTGTCCACGCACTACCGAATAGCTCCATACATAACCAGTAGACACTAGGTAAAGCCAGTAAGCTAATAACAGCAGCTAAAGCTCTAGTAGATACCATAGAGTTACCGAATAACTGCATCGACCACCTAGCCATTACATAATATAGGGGCGGGTGTTGAGCTTCTTCTAAAGCTAGGGAGGTAATAGTATCATTGAGGTTTTTGTCAGGGTTGGTAGTTTGATATTGTGCTAAATATCTGACAGGAATTCTCTCAACTTCAGATACATTTTTAACTACTTCATACTCTGTGTAGCCAGAAACCCGTAATCCAGTAAAAGCTTCATCATCCCAGTATGGTTTCTGGTCAAGATTAATAAATCTAAAGGTAACACTTAATGCCAATATTATGACAAATAAAATTTTCCAGTAGCTTAAATAGTCTTGTCCGGAAATAAAGAATATTTTTTTCATGTGATAATCATCTGCGTTTTGAAGAAACAACAAACTTGTAAACATTTGCTCGTTTAACCGCTATTAATTATTAATACAAATAATTTGTTATGGCAATATGTGAAATAAATTTATCCGGTATTTTAATTCTGCTGAGATTTTCTAAAAATTTATGAAGATACCTGGGTTTTATCAATATATATCAACATGGAATCATCAGAAACACTGTTAACAGTTCCCACAGGGACTCTACAGATTAACGATTTACCTGGTACCAGTAAGGTCTATCTTTCTTTGGTAATTCCAACTTATCAAGAAAAGGATAATATCCAGAAAGTTATCCAGATATTAACTCAGACACTGGATGAATCTATACCAGGTAACTATGAGTTGATTGTTGTAGATGATGACAGTCCCGACTTGACTTGGAAAGTAGCACAATCTCTAATAGAGGAATATCCACAGCTGCGGGTGATGCGACGACAGCAAGAGCGGGGACTTTCTTCAGCAGTAATTCGTGGCTGGCAAGTTGCAAAGGGTGATATCTTAGGGGTAATTGATGGAGATTTGCAACATCCGCCGGAAGTATTGACGCAATTGCTCACTAAAATTGCACAGGGAGCAGATTTAGCAGTAGCTAGTCGTCATGTAGATGGCGGTGGGGTGAGTAGTTGGAGTGTGGTTAGGCGTTTCTTATCTCGTGGCGCTCAAGTCTTAGGTTTGATTCTATTACCAGGGGTACTCAGTAGAGTTTCTGACCCCATGAGCGGTTATTTTATGGTACGCCGCCATAGTATCCTAGGTGTAACACTTCATCCTGTGGGTTACAAAATTCTTCTAGAAGTAATTGCTAGGGGTAATATTCAGAATATTAGTGAGGTGGGTTATGTATTCTGTGAACGTAAAGAAGGTGAAAGTAAAGTTACTTGGAAACAATATTTAGAATACCTACACCACTTAATTCGGTTGCGCTTATCTACGGGTCTTTTGGGGGGTTTGAGTCAGGGTTTAGACTTCCCCATTGGTCGGTTCCTCCGCTTTGGCGTAGTGGGACTCAGTGGGGTGTTTGTGGATATGGCTATACTGTATTTACTCAGTGACCCGACTACTTTGGCTTTACCCCTCACCCGGAGTAAAATTATTGCTGGAGAAATCGCCATTTTCAATAATTTCTTGTGGAATGATGCTTGGACATTTGCTGATGTCAGTGAGAACCAGCAGCAGTGGAGTCAACGCATCAAGCGCTTTTTGAAATTTAATGTTATTTGCTTGGCTGGGTTAGTGTTGAATATCTTGGTGTTGAACTTGGTGTTTAATTTCTTGATTCCTAACCGTTATATTGCTAACCTGATAGCGATCGCAGTTGCTACTATTTGGAATTTCTGGGTAAACTTGAAACTCAGTTGGCGCGTCACCGACGTGAAATAGCTAGTAACCTCATGGCTTTAACTGTTGACTCCTTGGCGATCGCTATAATTCATTATGCCCAATCATGTTAAATAATTTACTTTGTACAAGGATTGTTTGTGGAACTTAATACAAGTGGAAATATTTTGAGAATTATCTTGTGCAATCAAATTATTTTCTGCTATAGTTGCTTATGTCTGTTGTATATGCTAGTATACAAAAACAGAGTAAATATATTGTAATATTTTCTAGTTGCGCGGGCGTAGTTTAGTGGTAAAACTATAGCCTTCCAAGCTATTAATGCGGGTTCGATTCCCGCCGCCCGCTTAAATCACAGACCCCATAAAACTAGTTTTATGGGGTTTTTTATAGCCTTTTTCAGGCTCATGAAGTACACACCAATTCCCTATTCCCTGTTCCCTATTCCCTGTTCCCTATTCCCTGTTCCCTATTCCCTGTTCCCTGTTCCCTGTTCCCTGTTCCCTCAAACTAAAAAAAATTGTACCTCACGAGCATGGGAAATGCTATATATCTGACTGTTGACCAGGTATTTAGCTGGCTAACGCTCTAGTTTAAACAATTAGTCAATGGCTTTGTCCTGAAAAAACATAACCCCTCTCCGCTAGGGGAAAGGGGATAAAGTGAGTTGGTCGGAAATTCTCACTGCTGAAACTCAGCACTAGTTAATAAGCATCTTGCAACTCGTAGAAATCAGGTGAGATGTAATCCTTACGTAAAGGCCAACCCACCCAATCTTCCGGCATTAAAAGCCGCTTAAGATTGGGGTGACCTTCGTAGACAATACCGAACATATCGTAAGTTTCGCGCTCTTGCCAGTCTGCGGTTTTCCAGATCCAGTAAACAGAAGGAACCCTGGGATTTTCACGGGGTAAGAACACCTTGACTCGGATTTCTTCAGGTTGCACAGCATGATCACCGACTTTAATCAAGTGATATACACTGACCAGATCTTGTCCTGGTCCGAGGTCAATACCAGATTGAAACTGGAGGTAATTAAACCCGTAAGCATAAAGGGCTGTAGAAATAGGGAGCAGGAAATCTGACTCCACCTTAATTATTTCTACCCCCTTCTTGTCAGGTTCCAACCACTCATGCTCAAAACCATTTTCCGTTAACCATTGGGAAATGGGACCTGCCTTAACCAGAGACTCTTCTGCTGCTGGTACGGGTTTAGAATCTTCTTCAGCCACGGTTTTGCTCCTTTTGTTGCGTCTTTGCTGTCAGTAGTGCGGGTGGAACTGGTAGACCGATAGCTTCTGTCAATTCCTTGGGTGGTGTGTAGCGAGTTTCTGACTGCAAATATTTACCGGTTAAAATTTGCTCAGTGGGCTTGAGATTATGAGTTGTGCTGTAGAAACGGTGGGTTTGCTTAATTTGACCCCGTTCCTGCATGGAATCATTCGCTATTTTTTTGCGCAATTTAATAATTGCGTCAATAATCGCTTCTGGACGGGGAGGACAACCCGGTAAGTAAACATCTACAGGAATCAGTTTGTCAACTCCGCGGACAGCTGTAGGAGAATCGATACTGAACATCCCGCCGGTAATTGTACACGCGCCCATAGCAATTACATACTTGGGATCAGGCATTTGTTCATAAAGACGCACTAATTGGGGTGCCATCTTCATGGTAATTGTCCCAGCAGTAATGATTAAATCGGCTTGACGGGGGCTAGAACGGGGAATGAGACCAAAACGGTCAAAGTCAAACCGAGAGCCGATTAAAGCTGCAAATTCGATGAAGCAGCAAGCTGTACCAAACAGCAAGGGCCACAGACTCGAAAGCCTAGCCCAGTTGTAAAGGTCATCAACTGTAGTGAGAATGACATTTTCTGACAAATCCTGAGTGATGGTGGGGCGTTCAATCGGGTTGAGGATTTGCTCTTTGTTTGGGCTAGTTAAATTTGAATTCAAGACCATTCCAACGCTCCTTTACGCCATGCGTAGACTAGGGCAATTACAAGAATTGCAATAAAAATTAAGGCTTCGATGAATGCCAACAGCCCCAGACGGTGGAAAGCAACCGCCCAAGGATATAAGAATACAGTCTCCACATCAAAGACGACGAAGACGAGGGCAAACATGTAGTAGCGAATATTGAACTGAATCCAGGCTCCCCCAATGGGTTCCATACCAGATTCGTACGTGGTGCGCCGTTCCAGGCTGTTACCACTGGGGCGCAGGAGCTTGGAGGCTGAAAGTGCAAGGGCGGGAACTAGGCTACAGATGATGAAGAAGCCTAGAAGGTACTCGTAACCGCTGAGGACAAACACAATGAATATCTACCGCTTATGGTGTAAATAAGGCTGTTAATTTCTTTTACATTATATCTGTTTGGCTTTTCTGAACTCTGGGCAACAGAGTCATTTGAGGTATTTGTCGTTTTGACAGATGATGGAAAAGCTTCACAGTTATGTCATAATTTTTAACGGATATTTAATATTTCTCCTCTGTGAGGTTTTAGCCATGAGCGAACAAAATAGCGAACAAGCTGTTGAAACTCCGGCATTAGACCGTTTTGAATGCCGTGCCTGTGGTTATGTTTACGAACCTGAAAAGGGAGACGATAGCCATAATATTGAACCGGGAACCGCCTTTGCTGAATTGCCGATTACGTGGCGTTGTCCAGTATGTACGGCTAAAAGGACAGCTTTCGCCAATATTGGCCCGGCTGGTACTGCATCTGGGTTTAAAGAAAATTTCGGCTATGGTTTGGGTGTTAATACCCTCACGCCAACGCAAAAAAATCTCCTGATTTTCGGAGCTCTGGCTCTAGGTTTCTTGTTTTTTATCAGTCTCTACGGCTTACAATAAGACCCGTTATCTTTTTTAGCACGTTTAGAGGGCTGCCATTGCCATTAAGGTGAAAATTTAGAAAAAAATGAGTATTATGAAAAACTGGCAAAAAATATTTGCCTTGTTGATGGTGGTTTTCTTGTGTATAGGTTGTAGCAATGTCCCCTCTACCAGCTATAACCCTTGGGCGGTTATTTCTGTGCCAACAGAGTCTAAGCTGCTAGATATTGCCTTTACTGATAACCCTCAGCATGGTTTTCTCGTAGGTAGCAATGCTACTATTCTGGAAACACATGATGGTGGTGATACTTGGGAACCCCTAAGATTGTCACTAGATGATGCTAGGACTCGCTTTGACTCAGTCAGTTTTGCTGGACAAGAAGGCTGGATTTTGGGTGAACCTTCACTACTGTTGCATACCACTGATGAAGGTGGTTCTTGGTCGAGTATTACTCTGAGTTCAAAATTACCCGGTAGTCCCATTGCTATCTATGCTCTGGGAGAGAATACGGCGGAAATGGCTACGGATTTGGGCGCTATATACAAAACTGAGGACGGGGGTAAAAACTGGAAGGCTCAGGTAGAAGGTGCTGTTGGCGTGGTGCGTAATATGCAGCGTTCATCTGACGGTAAGTATGTTGCTGTTTCTGCTAAGGGTAGTTTCTACTCAACTTGGGAGCCGGGACAAACTACTTGGACACCCCATAACCGCAATAACTCTCGACGGTTAGAAAATATGGGTTTTGCTGAGAATGGACAGTTGTGGTTGCTAGCGCGGGGTGGTCAGGTACAGTTTAGCGACCCGGAAAATCCTGAAAGTTGGCAAGACCCACAAAATCCTGAGTTGGCTACCAGCTGGGGTTTACTCGATTTGGCTTATCGCACTGCTAATGATATTTGGATCGGCGGTGGTAGTGGTAATTTACTCCACAGTGCTGATGGTGGTCAAACCTGGGAAAAAGACCGGGATGTGGAAGGGGTCGCTGCTAATTTGTATAAGATTGTTTTCTTCGGTCCTGAGCAAGGTTTTGTCATAGGCGATCGCGGCATTTTGCTCAAATACCAACCCAATATCAGTGAAAGTTTTTCACAAGCGGCCGCTTAGTGGCATCATGGGCTTAAGTATGTCTTGATTTGTGAGAAGGTCGTTGCAAGTTGTAACTCTTTCTAAACTTTGTAGGATAATAGACAATAACAATCTTTGTAAAGGTAAGGATCTAAATGTCAGGTACCACTGGAGAACGTCCGTTTTCGGACATTATTACCAGCATTCGTTACTGGGTGATTCACAGTATCACTATTCCAGCATTGTTTATTGCCGGATGGCTATTTGTCAGCACTGGACTGGCTTATGATGCTTTCGGTACACCCCGTCCTAACGAATACTACACACAAACACGGCAAGAATTGCCTATTGTCAAGGATCGTTTTGGCGCTAAACAGCAAGTTGAACAGTTTATTGGAAAGTAGTTTCGGATCATGACTAGCGGAAATAACATCAATCAACCAGTTTCTTATCCCATTTTTACGGTCAGATGGCTAGCAGTACACACTTTAGGTGTACCCAGTGTGTTCTTCTTGGGCGCGATCGCCGCTATGCAGTTTATTCAACGCTAGGAGCTAATCATGGAAAGAACGCCCAATCCTAATAATCAACCGGTAGAGTTAAACCGGACTTCACTATACCTGGGACTACTTCTTGTTTTTGTTCTAGGAATTCTGTTCTCCAGTTACTTCTTTAACTAACTGAAACAGTTGTTGTAAATTTTTGTTTATTCAATCAATGTTGATTTCTTGTTAAGGGAGGAGAAAAGCTGTGTCTGCTGGAAGTGGAAGAATTCCCCTGTGGATTGTCGCTACAATCGCGGGTTTAGGTGTAATTACAGTTTTAGGCATTTTCTTTTATGGAGCCTACGCTGGAGTCGGTTCTTCATTGTAAAAAAAGCTTGAGCCGGAAAAAAATTACTCAGTATTTCCTGGCAATTGTTTAATAATTAATGTTTAACAAGCCGGTTGTTTTTGGTCTTTTTCAGCAAAAACAACCGGTTTTGTTATGTAAGATTCCCACGCCTTGAAGACGTGGAAAATTCACCCAACTAATTAGCCGATATCTTCGCGTTCAATGTATAACATCAAAAACGCCATTGTCACTGCTGGAAAAACTAACCCAGTCAGGGGAACCAAGATAGAGGGCAAAAATGAAGCTGCCATAGTTAACTTTCCTCTTGAATAATTAGACAATCCTCGAAAACGAGCTTACTGTAAATTTCACCTGATTTTTTAAATTCTCAAAATTTTTAACACAATTCTTGGTAACTGGTTGACTGTTTTGATATTCTCTATCTTCTCAGGACTGGGTGTATTTAGGGTTTCTCCAGTATTTCCTGAGACTGGTATCTGGTCGATATAGCTTTGAGATCCTAAGTGTAATTGTGAGTTAAATTCCCCCCTTTGAGGATCCGCTATTTTTGGCAGAGCTAAAACCCCAGGGCTTAATTGAGGGATGGGATATCCTTGGCTTTCTATCCACTTTCTAATCAGAGGAGATGAATAGTGACTCGGGTGTGCATTTCCCGTCCAATCTTGTGGGATTACTATTTGCAACTCTTCACGAGCACGGAGTAATTCCGGTGTCTTTTGATTTTCAGATACAGTTCTATCCATCTGCTGGAAGTCCTCAGCAGCTACATCTGTTTTATCTGGTAAAACTTCCAGGCGTTTTAAGTAGGGAAAAGTGCTGTTGAGAAGCACACCATGATCTTTTATCCCCAGTTGCTTGCAGTTGATGGGGTCTCTAGTCTTGTTTTGCTGCGCAAGCTCCTCATCTATAGGGTGATTCAATAAATTTTGCTGGGGAAATGTAGCTAGCACTTCTGTAATATCTGCCGTAATTTTAAAAGACTGATTAGCTAATAGTACGACCTCGCCCAATTTTGTGAGTGCGCCATACAAATGGATGTCTGCCAAAATCAGCTGGGATTGACAATCCACGGGAATACAAATTGCAGAGCTAATTTTAATTGGTAAAGTGCTGTCTGGTAAAGGCTGCCAAACCTGGGTGAAAATATCTGAGCCTGTAGGCGATCGCAGCTCAATTAGTAATTCCAAAGCATAAAGACGTTCTGGAGCTTTTTCACCTTCCCAATTTATCTGGTCTTGTAGCTCCACTCGCCCCCGAATCACTGCTGTTTCTCCCCAAGGAGCAATGTATGTTTCTCGATCTAAGCTCAACGATAGCGGTAGCGATGGTTTTATAGATAAAGTATCCTCAACCCTATGATCATCTGACACAGTTTCAGTGCTGTTTAAACCTACAGCCATGAAATTTTCTACCCTCTGTTGGGCTGTTTCACCTTGCAATAAGGCTGGACTAACAGGCTGACTTATAACTGCGTTGTCCATTGCTATTGGAATTCCTAAATCACTTAGGCTGATAATACTGGTTGTAGTAGGGTGAAATGGTGGTAAATTTGATCCCCGATTTTCGTCCGTGGGGGATGGACTCCATACCCCAGTAGATTGTTGAAACAATACTTCTATATATATGGAGTATTGCCAGGATTTACCGAGCAAATCTGACATCAAATCCGCCGAGCATTGGAATTGCCAAGTTCCTGGTTTGAGGTAGGTAAAAGGAATTACCGAGATTAAACCTTGTGCATCAGTCCGCCGCGATTGCTTGTGAATTAACCGCTTTGAGGGTATCTGTTGAGTTGATGAGTGTGTTACCCGTATTTCTACCTCGGTATTACCCAGGTGAGAACGAGCCAAAACTCTGTAGATACCTTCCGAAATTTCTAAGTTTGGGAATTGGAGGTTATACCAAGAGCGATCGCCCTGTTTCTGTATGAGAAATTGCCAGTTTTCCATTATCAGTTATGACAAAACCGAAGAGCAGCCGAGTAAGATTGTGGATGATATTGCTTGCAAGTTTACCTCAGTAACTAGCAATTTCCTCACCTAATGTTAGCATTTGTCTACAAATACCCTAATATTGAGAATCTGCTTCACAAGAAAATCGCAAAAAAGGCACTTCCTCCACTTGGCTTTAGACAGTGGAGGAAGTGCCAACGGCGAATTGATTCGCCGTGATGATATAATCAAGGTGCGAGTAAGAATAACCATCTGCACGAAGAAGTATTTTGAGC
>NZ_JANQDF010000176.1:0-16812 GCF_029891675.1 Anabaenopsis tanganyikae CS-531 | reverse complement strand
CAGGTTAGTAATTTAGAAGCTTTAGATTTTGACTATTTATTCCCTTGTGTTAATTCTGAATCTTCTTTGTTAGCGCGGTCTGGGGATGTTTCTGGTTTCACTATCTCAGAGAATACGATTGCTGAGAGTGTTTTCCCGTCTGTTAATTCTGAATCTTCTTTGTTAGCGCGGTCTGGGGATGTTTCTGGTTTCACTATCTCAGAGAATACGATTGCTGAGAGTGTTTTCCCTGGTGTTAATTCTGAATCTTCTTTGTTAGCGCGGTCTGGGGATGTGACTGGTTTCACTATCTCAGAAAATACGATTGCTGAGAGTGTTTTCCCTGGTGTTAATTCTGAATCTTCTTTGTTAGCGCGGTCTGGGGATGTGACCCCGGTTACTAAGCCAGAGAATATACCTGGTAATCAAGTATTAACCCCTAATGTTAATTCTGAGGTAGGGCGGTCTGGGGATGTACCCCAGGTTACTAAGCCACAAAATATACCCAGTAGTCAAGTATTAACCCCTAATGGTAATTCTGAGGTAGGGCGTTCTGGGGATGTGACCCCGGTTACTAAGCCAGAGAATATACCTGGTAAAGATGCACCAGCACCAACAAGTCAGGAGTTGGCTAGACGTGAGATATTGGGATTAACTACCCCCAGTAATGTAAGTACTCCTAAGGATATTCTACCAGTGGGAATTAAATTTGGTAAACAAGATGTTTTATCTGGTGTGTTGGTGAAGGGGAATGAAGATGGTAGTGAAGCTGTGAACTTTGAGGAATGGCTGATACCCTATGAATCTTTTCTTAAGGCTTTTGGCTTTACAGTCACTCCTTTACCTAATGGTAATGTTCAATTGCGATCGCCTGGGTTAGTCAAGGAATTTGACCCTAAGTTATTGATTGCAGACAGCGAGATTGGCGAGGCCTTGACTATCGCAGAGATACGTCGTCAGTTTATGGTAGAAATTAAATTTGATATTGATAGCTATGCGATTGTATTTGAAGGGTCTTGGTTATTTGCAAAAGGTCGAGAGGAGAAAGAAGTTAGACCCGTAGTTTTAGAGGGTTTACCCCGTGTGACTCCTCCTGAGTACGCCTTGTCCGCTGTGAGTCAAAATGTAAATTCTTCTCTACGTACTAACACTTTCAACAATAGTGGGTCAACCACCATCGGCGGAAAATTGGGAGACTTTACATTTAGTACCAGGGTTGCTCAACCAAACCTAGAAAATTTTAACCAAGCTTACCTACAAGACTGGAGAATACAAAATTTAGGCAAAAATAGGGATCATATTTTTGGAAGCCAAAGCTTATTTTATCCAGGCTCCTCAAATTTTGGCGAATTTTGGGGTTATAGTTATATTAGTCGCTTTGGTTATGAAGCAGGTCGCGGGGGGTCAGACGCTAATCTAAATTCCCGACTGAGTAACCGGGATTTTGTCCGCACCGTTGAAGGTAATGCTGCACAGGGGAGTTTAGTGCAAATTTGGGGCGGTAATGTTTTATTAGGTGAGGTATTGGTAAACGAGACGCAAAGATATAGTTTCCCTAATGTTCAAGGTAATAGATTTACAATTCTATCTTATCCGGAGGGTAATCTGGCGGCTACCCCGGAAAGAGAAATCAAAGTTATTGATCCTCAGTATGACCAACTTCCTGCTGGTACTAGCGCCGTTTATACCTCTGTGGGTACATGGCGTCAGCGTGAACAACATCAAAGCCTAGGTTCTGTTAGTGGTTTAGTCACGGGTGCGGGTTATCGTTACGGAATCTCCAATGATTTAACTGTGGGATTTGGTGGTGTTTATGATAGTGTAAATTTCCGCTCCTTTGGAGAGGTGATTTATGGTCATTCTAAATTCCCCTTGACTTTAGGGTTGCGTAGTCTTTCCGCTACCGCCAACCAGTCTAGCAGTTTAACTTTTTCCGGTAGTTTCAGACTTAATCCAAGTTCGAGTATTTTTTGGAGTATAGGGGAACAGGTATCTTGGCGACTGAATAGCAGTTTTGAACCCATCAAAAATGTGAGATTACAGACGGACTTAAGTAATACCGGGTTTAATGTCAGGAGCTTTCACAATTTATCATTGCTTGGGGTATCGGCGAACTTAAGTTTAGGATATGAACAAAAAGACAACTCTTTGCGAACCTTTGCGGAAACATCAACCCGTTGGCGCTGGGGAAATCTCTCTCATAATTTAGATGGTCGTTTTGAGGGGGATGGTGGTTGGCGATTACGCAATAGTTTGCAGTGGAAAAACTGGCAATTAGATTTAACAAACTCTTATAAACAGGTAGTTTTCAGTCGTTTTAACGCCCAAGAGTCAGAGATTTGGAATAACCTGAGTTTTCCGATTATTGGTAGCAATTCCTACCAAGAGATTTATTTAGTTAATAATTTGAATCGCCACAAGGATAATTCGATTAAAGACCAAATATATGGGCGTTATCTGAAGTCGGATAATGCTAGCCTAGCTGTAGCAGCTTGGCGACATAATGGCAACCCCACATCAGGGAGGGAACAGTTAGATAGAACTAATTGGAGTTGGGAGTTAGGTTATGGTTTTGGTTCCCAATCATCAGGGCCTGTAGTATCTGTGACCTCCCCGAGTTTATTTGCTGGTTTAAGTTTAAAAGCGGGGTATTCAGGTGCATCGGCGCAAGGAGTGAGTTCTGGATTCTCTTTGGGGTTGGTGATGAATTTGAATTTAAATCTGCAAGATGGTATCAGTACAGATAAAAGAAATGCTAGTCAGTTTCAAGGGAATGGAGCAATTTTAGTACAACCGTTTTATGATGAGAATAATAATGGGGTGCGCGAGAGAAATGAGCCTCTGATTACTTCAAGTGATAATTCTTTATTTATGCTGAATAATCTCTCTTTAAAACAGAATAAAAGTTTGTCATTAATTGGTAATGGAACTGTGATTCCTACTCCCATAGGGGAGCATAGATTAGATTTAGATCCAGCGGGGTATCCTATCGGGTGGGAACCTCAGGAAAGAGCCTTTGCTGTGGAAGTAGCCCCGGGAGCTTATACAATTGTGAAAGTTCCATTTGTGAAAACTGCGACGGTGGAGGGAAGGCTGAGAAATCAATTGGGTCAACCGGTAAATGGAGCTAGGGTAGAGGCTATTAGTACTAGCAACCAGAAAAAATACTTTTCTATTACCAGTCCCTCCGGTGCTTTTTATTTAGATAATCTGCCACTGGGAGAATATACTTTGAATGTGGGGGGGTTAGATATTACTCCCAGAACTCTGCAACTAAATAAATCGGAATTTGTGCAGAATACTTTAGAGTTACAGGTTTTTATTCCCCGTGACGGACAAACAGCAGACCGAGCAGCAGTTCCCACTTATACGGTTAGTGGATATCTCAAGGATAAAGCAGCAGAAAATCTCAAGGGAATTAAAGTGACTGCTGTTCATAGTGAATCGGGGAAAATTTTTACTTCCATTACTGATATTCAAGGTTTCTTTAAGTTTCAAGATTTAATTCAAGGTGAGTATCAAATCAAGATGGGTGATTTTGTTGTTGAACCGGGGAAATTTATCATAGATAGTTCTTCCCCATGGGAGAATAATATGACATTGCAAGTTAACGCATTTAAACAAGAAATTTACGCTGATGCAGCTAATTATGTTGTACGGGGTGTTTTAACCGACGATGGTGGGGCAAGATTATCTCAGGTTGAGGTAATATTAACTGAGGTGGAAACTAACCAGAAATCTTTATCAGAAACTAATGCTTTAGGTGCGTTTATTGTGGAAAATCTGCCTATAGGTAAATATAAGATAGAAATTAAAAAAGGAGCAGAGGAATTAGAAGCCAGTCCCAAGTATTTGGAAATTAACGAGGAATCTTTTTTACAGTCTACTGTGAATATTGAAGTCAACTTAAAGTAGAAATATTAATTGATTCCGGTGGTTGAGGGAAGTCGAAACCACGATCGCCCCCATGATATTGTTCCCTTCGACTGCGCTCAGGGAACATGGCGTTCCGGTGGTTAAGGGAAGTCGAAACCACGATCGCCCCTGATATTGTTCCCTTCGACTCCGCTCAGGGAACATGGTGTTCCTTATTCGCCATGTGTTGTTAGCAGAGACTTTTGATCTATGCTGAAAAAAGAAACTTGACAAAAAGCGGAGAAATGGTTGTGAAGTTGCAGCGACCGATTTTAGTGGGAGGATTGGGACTATCCTTTTGCTTATGGATGTTACAAAGCTGGGATGATTATATCTTACAGCTGAGTGAGGTGGGTTTGTTTGGCGCTCTGGCTGTGGGGGGCGGTTTGTGGTTATTCCAGAAAAATCAACCGCAACACAAAGCAGAGCAGTTGGATGGTATGATCAAAGGGCGGTCGGCTGTGGAAACTGCGATCGCCCAAGGGGAAGCGATAATTAGGCAATTAGAACAGGAAGCTGTCAACCACCCGGCCTTAGAGACGCTCCAAGGAAGACTGGGGCAGTTGCAGATAGAATTAGATAGGGAAGAAATTACCATAGCTGTCACCGGTGGTAAATCTGTAGGGAAAAGTAGTTTAGTTACACTGCTGGAGTCTAGGGGATGGGGGGGAACACAGAACAAAGTAACTCTATGGGAAACGACCCCTTTATTTACCCAGACAGGTGAGCAATCAGATATACCTATATTAGCAGCAGTTAAACAGTGTGATTTTGTCTTATTTCTGACCAATGGTGATTTGACAGATTGGGAATTTCAGAGCTTACAGCAGTTAAAAGCAGCCAATCAACCGGTGCGGTTAATTTTTAACAAACAAGACCAGTATTTACCAGAGGAACGGGAGAGTATTTTGCTGTCATTAAAACAGCGAATGTCAGAGAATGTAGTGGGAACGGTAACGTCTCCTGTGGCGCGCAAAGTACGCAAGCATGAAAGTAATGGTAATATCCAAGAGTGGATGGAACAACCGGAACCGGATATTGAGGGTTTAATTGAGGATCTGAATAAAATTGTCTCACAGCAAAGACAACAACTAATCTGGACAACTACCTGGAGAAAAGCCAAGTTGTTGAAAGCGGCGGGGAAAAACTGGCTGAATGAAACCAGGGGCGATCGCAGTATTCCCATTATTGAACAATATCAATGGATCAGCGCGGCTGCTGCCTTTGCTAACCCAGTACCAGCCCTAGACATTTTAGCCACAGCAGCGATTAACGCCCAGATGGTGATAGACTTAGGTAATGTATACCAGCAAAAATTTTCCCTAGAACAAGCCCAAACCCTAGGGGTAACCATGGGGGGGTTAATGCTAAAACTAGGCTTAGTGGAACTGTCCACCAAAGCCGTGAGCATGGTCTTAAAAAGTAATGCGATCACCTTTGTGGCTGGTGGTATAGTCCAAGGGGTGAGTGCAGCCTACCTAACCAGAGTAGCAGGTTTAAGTTTAGTGGCATACTTTGCCCAACAGGAAGAGGCCATAGATTCAGGAAATGTCTTGAATTTAGAGAAATTACGCCAGACTGTGCAAAAAGTCTTTGAGAGTAACCAGCAGATGAACTTGTTATCCAGGTTAGTTCAGGAAAGTATCAAACGCTTATCACCACAGACTGAAACTGTGAAATAATTGCACAAATAACCGTCAAGGACAAGTAATAACCTTGTGCCTTGGCGTAACTGTTAGTTTTAATATATAGGACTCGTATTTGATTTGTGAACAAAACTAAGAGATAATACGATAGATGAGACAGGTGTAGTAGGAGACAATGATAAATCAGTATCTGCCAACTATAGCAATTCTAAATGATTCATGAACAATTTCTATTCCCTATTTTCTATTCCCTATTTTCTATTCCCTGTTCCCTATTCCCTATTCCCTGTTCCCTGTTCCCTTTCTTCACCGATAATTTCTCAACTCAAATAGGATGACTATATTAACATAGTGACTTAGTAAAAAAATATTAACTTTTCATTCACAGGCAAAACACAAGATGGCAGCAGACTATATTGATATTGCGCCATTTATCGATCATTCTCTGCTGAACCCAACAGCTACCCCAGAGCAGGTCGAGCAATGGTGTGAAGAAGCGTACAGATTTAATTTTGCGGCGGTTTGTGTTCACCCTAGTTATGTGAAGCAAGCAGCAGAACTGCTCCATGGTAAAAATCCCCACATTTGTACAGTAATTGGCTTTCCTACGGGGGCGACCACCTCAGGGGTGAAACTGTATGAAGCTCAAGAGGCGGTGGAAAATGGGGCTACGGAACTAGATGTGGTGATGAATTTAGGTTGGTTGAAAGCTGGTATAATTGAGGCGGTACACCGGGAGATTGCCCAAATTTGCGAAGCAACCGGAGAACTGGTGAAGGTGATTTTGGAAACCAACCTGCTAACTGATCGGGAGAAAAAACTGGCGGCGGAAATATCCATGGAGGCCGGGGCGGGATTCTTGAAAACTAGCACAGGTTGGCACGGGGGTGCAACGGTGGGGGATGTCAGACTGTTAAAAGAAATGGCAAAAGACCGGTTGGGAATTAAGGCATCTGGGGGGATTCGCACCTACAATGAAGCTAGAGACCTGATCTTAGCCGGTGCTACCAGACTGGGAACATCTCGGTCAATGGATTTGCTGCGCCAAAGCCAAGACCAACGAAAAAGCTGAGTAGTCACGGGTGGTTGGTGGGCAAAAATTGACTAATGACTAATGAGTAAAACTTATAAAGTTACGGGAATTAATCTGAAATCCCAAATTCTGGGAGAATCAGACAGGGTAGTGACAATTTTAACCCGAGAGTTGGGTTTAATTCGCGCAGTAGCGCCGGGGGCGAGGAAGCCAAACTCTAGCCTAGGTGGTAGGAGCGGCGTGTTTATGGTCAATGACTTACTCATAGCACCAGGGCGATCGCTCGATAGAATTATACAAGCAGAGAGAGTAAAAACCTATCCTGGTCTGGCTGTGGATGTGGGGAAATTTGCCGCGGGGCAATATTTAGCGGAAATAGTGCTGTGTCAGGCCTTGAGTGAGCAACCCCAAGAGGAAATTTATCAGTTACTCCATAAATATCTTCGTAAATTAGAGGTATTAGATATAACAGATAGATATAGATATAATATTTATGCTTATTTAGCTCATGCAGTGTTTCACTTTTATGCTTTAGAAGGTTTATGCCCTCAAGTACAAGCGTGCTGTTTAACTAACTATACCATCAGGCCAAATTTCGCAGATCCTAACTGGCGGGTGGGCTTTAGTGTGACAGCAGGTGGTACAGTCTGTTTACAGGCGTGGGAAAATTTGCGCCAAGAAAAACAGCAACCCTCAGCCCTTGAGTCTAACTTAAATTACCAAAGGGTTGTGCATAGGGAAGATATACCGGTAATTTGTGCTCGGTTGGATGCTACAGAATTAGCTATGCTCCAATATCTCTCAGAAACAGAGATAATAGCAACAGATACTAACCAAAATTATCGCTGGTTATCTATTGAGCAAATTTTGCGCCAATATGCTCAATATCATTTAGGTCGCCCTATTCGCTCTGCTACCTTGATTGACTCTTACTTTGCTGCTAACCATGATGCAACCGTCTGATGTAGATAGAAAAATCTCATCTTTATCACCAAACACCAAAAAACACAATAGGGTATCGGATCCTATCGTCACAAATCACTTAAGTGCTGTTCCGCACAGCCCAGAACAGTGTCAATTAGATGTGGCTGGGGAAATAGCAAAAGCTGATCTTACCAGGGAATCCCTAGGCCTGAGCAATGGTCAGAAAGAAGGTTTATCAGTAGTGACTTCCCCAACTAAACCGCCCCAATTAGAGGGGACTGGTAAGCCGGAAAATAGACCAGAGCAGGGGTTTTTACCGGTGTTAAAAAATCCTAATTTTCTGGCGCTGTGGGGGGGTCAGGTTTTTTGCCAGATAGCAGACAAAATATACTTAGTATTAATGATTGCCTTAATTAATACGCAATTTCAGGGAAGTGACCAGAGCATTAGCGGTTGGGTATCAGCTTTGATGATGGCTTTTACCATTCCAGCGGTACTGTTTGGTTCTGTGGCGGGTGTATTTGTAGACCGCTGGCGGAAAAAGACTGTACTGGTAAGCACCAATGTTTGCCGGGGGGTGTTAGTGTTATCCATACCCTTGTTGCTGTGGTTAACACATGATTGGCGGCCGGTGGGGATGTTACCAGTGGGTTTTATCATGATTTTGGGGGTGACTTTTTTGGTGTCCACGCTGACACAGTTTTTTGCGCCCGCAGAACAAACAACAATCCCGTTAGTGGTGGAAGAACAGCATTTACTATCGGCTAATTCTCTATATACGACTACTATGATGGCTTCAGTGATTGTGGGGTTTGCAGTGGGTGAACCACTGTTGGCGATCGCCGATAGAGTATGGTTAGAAATAGGTGGTAGTGATGGACTAGGTAAAGAGCTGTTGGTAGGTGGTAGTTATGGGATAGCGGCGTTAATTTTGTTGTTATTAGTGACCAGAGAAAAACCCCACCATCCGGACACAGAATTTCCTCACGTCTTAGCTGACTTAAGAGATGGGTTGAAATACCTCAAAGCTAACTCTATACTGCGCAATGCTTTAGTAAAACTGACGATTCTATTTTCTGTATTTGCAGCTTTAACGGTGCTAGCGGTGCGGATGGCGGAAATAATTCCCAACTTAAAAGCATCTCAATTTGGCTTTTTACTAGCATTTGGTGGGATTGGTATGGCTGCGGGGGCGACAATGCTGGGTCAATTTGGTCAACGCTTTTCCTACTGTGAATTGAGTCTGTGGGGTTGCTTAGGGATGTCAGGGACTTTAATTGGGCTATCGGTATTTACAACCCAGTTAGGGATAATTTTACTGTTAGTAGCTTTGTTGGGTGTATTTGGGTCTATGGTAGGTATCCCTATGCAAACTGCGATTCAAACGGAAACGCCGGCGGAGATGCGGGGTAAAGTATTTGGGCTACAAAATAATGTGATTAATATTGCATTAACCTTACCTTTAGCCTTAGCTGGGGTAGGTGAAACCTTAATGGGACTACCAGCAGTTTTTGTGATTTTAGCTATTACTGTATTTTGTGGTGGTATATTAACTTGGTATAGTTCGCGCCAATAGTCAACAGTCCAGATGATCTTGGTTTCGTGGTAAACTCAGGGGAAGTTGACAATACCAGAGGCTGTGAGCTGTGAATAACTCAAAGGTTGATCAATTGAAACCGCTTTTCAAAATAGCTAATAAAGAATGCGTATAGCCTGGATTGGAAAGAAATCACCATTTTGCGGTAATGTCACCTACAGTAGAGAAGTAACAAATGCTTTACTAGACAGGGGACACCAAGTTAGTTTTCTCCACTTTGCTCAAGAAGAATCAGAAACAGAAAATTGTCCAAATTTCCAGGAAGTTTCCCTACCGTTTATTTACAAATCACAGGTTTACACAATTCCGACGTTAAAAGCAACTAAGGTATTAACGGAGTCTCTGCGGGAAATCAAGCCGGATGTAGTCCATGCTTCTTTGAGTTTATCGCCTCTGGACTTTATGTTACCGGAAATCTGCGAGCAACTGAATTTACCTTTGATTGCGACGTTTCATACAGCTTTTGCGGGGAAGGGGGCAAAATTTCTCTCGGGAACCCAGCTGTTAGCTTATCAGCTGTATGCGCCTTGTTTGGCGAACTATGATCGGGTGATTGTATTTTCCCAAATTCAGCGGGAGTTATTAGCCCGTATGGGTGTAAAGGACAGAAAAATCGCTGTGATTCCCAATGGAGTGGATGCGGTGAAGTATTCCCCCGGAGCTTCAGGGGTGAAAGCACAATTCCAAGCGGAGCGGTTGTTTGTCTATCAAGGTCGTATAGCACCAGAAAAAAACCTGGAACCTCTGTTACGAGCTTGGAAGCAGTCACAGATGGGAACTCGGAGCAAGTTACTGATGGTGGGTGATGGGGTTTTAAAGTCTTCTTTGGAACCGTTTTATGGCTCAGACGCGGGGATTATCTGGTTAGGATTTGTGGCGAATGAAGATCGGCGCATCGAAATTTTACGGGGTGCTGATGTGTTTATTTTACCCTCTCTGGTTGAGGGTTTATCCCTGTCTCTGTTGGAAGCAATGGCTTGTGGAATAGCTTGTTTGGCTACAGATGTGGGAGCGGATGGGGAGGTATTAGAGGCGGGGGCGGGTGTAGTCCTGAATACTAAGACAGTGCGATCGCAGTTAAGAACCCTTTTACCCCTACTCCAGGACCATCCGGAGTTAACCACCCTCCTGGGAAACAAAGCCAGACAGCGGGTGTTAGAGCGCTATACCCTGAGTAAAAATATCAGTCAGTTAGAGGAATTATATCGGGAAGTTTTAGCAGATAGGTCTGTACCTCTGAGTCCGAGAGGTTAAGCTATCAATTCTACAAATATTCAGGTTGAGCTAGGGGATTGATGGCGATCGCCTAGATTTTTTGTGTTTTTTTGACTGGTAATACTGTATCAGAGGTGACTTTTATGCCATTTTGTCAAGAGTTACTCAAATAAGTTTACAAAAGTTAAGATTTAGTTTACAATCTGTTACATAGAGTGTAAACGTCTAATTATTTTGTGAATATGGCTTTAACTATCCAGTCGGCTCAGAATATCTTTTCTAATACTCAAGTTCCCAGTCAGATTCCCGCGACCATCGCCCTGTTCGACCAACTGAGTGTTGACGACCAGCTAGCATATTTGTGGTTTGCGTATACGGAAATGGGGAAAACAATTACTCCCGCAGCGCCTGGGGCCGCCAGATTGCAACTAGCAGAAAGTTTGCTCAACCAAATTAAGCAAATGTCAGCGGAAGAGCAAACAAGAGTGATGCGGGATATTGCGAGTCGTGCTGACTCACCCATCAGTCGTTCCTATGGGTTTTTCAGTGTGAATACTAAGCTGGCTTTTTGGTACGAGTTGGGAGAGTTGATGAAACAGGGTGTGGTGGCTCCCATCCCCACTGGTTATCAAATGAGTCCGGGTGTGCAATTGGTACTAGAAGCCACCAAGAAACTTGATCCGGGTCAGCAAATTACAGTGCTGCGGAACACCGTAGTTAACATGGGATTTGATACCTCTGATTTAGGGCCGAGTAGCTACCCCAAAGCTGTAGAGGAACCAGCGTTTACTCGGACTGCGCCACCTGTGTCCTCAGTAAAAATTGACGGGATTACAGAACCGGCGGTTCTGGGCTACATTGAAGCGATGAACGCTGATAACTTTGATCAAGCTATTAGTCTGTTTACTCCCGACGGTGCGCTACAACCACCATTCCAAAAACCCATTGTCGGACATGAGGCGATCGCCAAATATATGCGCGAAGAAGCCCAAGGATTAAACATGATGCCACAAAAAGGTATCTGTGAGAACCTTTCCGATGGGTCTAAGCAGCTAAAAATTACAGGTGTTGTACAAACGCCCTGGTTTGGTGTGACTGTGGGAATGAATATTGCTTGGCGATTTTTAATTAATCCCGAAGGCAAAATTTTCTTTGTCGCCATTGATATGCTTGCATCTCCTGAAGAATTACTAAATCTGCGTCGGGTTTAGATTTCTGGGGTAGTTTGGGGTGTTGCTGGGGCTTAAATTTCTGGTTCAGCAACGCCTAATTAATTACCTAGGTGAGTTGGTTGTTGATAAACCCGTTTGAGGGTGTTCACATCTCTGGGTGAAATAGGCGGGGGATTGCTAACTTGGGAAAAGTATAAAGCATCGGTGGGTAAATCGCTATGACCCCAAATTCCCAAGGCGTGGCCGAGTTCGTGACGGGATGCGGCTTGAAGATATACCCCTGTTTGACTAGGACTCAATAAGATGGTAAACTTGTGATCTAGTATTCTATTATTTTCGTATACTTTATAGGTAGTTTGTGCGGAACGGGCCCGCGGGGGATGACCACGGGTAAATTGTAGAGGTGGGACTTGGCGGATAATTGTAATATCAGCTATTTCCGGTTTGTCTACTACCACCAAGGGTAAATAAACATTCCACTCTTGTACTGTCTCTATAACAGTGTTGACCCATGCTTGAGCTTGTGTATGATTAGCTGTTGTGGGGGGTTGTATATAAACTTGAATCGGAAATTTTGACCAGATTAAATAACCCACCCCGGTTTTTGCTACTTGGTCAAAGTAATCACCACTATTTGTGTGGTCTTGCCATTGCGCCAGGGATGGGGGTAGTGGATGGGTAGTATAGGATGTCTTTACTACTGTAGCAATAGATGGCAGATTTGTCAAGACAACTAGCAGCCCGGTACTGATGAATAAAGACAGAACTGCTAGTAATCTTTGTGTATAGAAATCTTGACGGCTGTAAGACGAATTAGGGTATTTTATTTTATATACCATTCTACTCTTACCGGATTTTTACTTAGGTAACCACCCAGCACTCAACAGCAATGTTAAACCCATAAATATAACTGTCAGCGCCCAGGTAACTCGGTTTAAAGTATCTTCGGCGCTTTTGGTGCTGCTAAATAATTGTGCTTGTCCGCCAATGGCTCCAATTCCATCGCCTTTAGGGCTATGTAGTAACACTAAAATAATTAACCCTAAAGCAGAAAGAGCCCAAATAATTTGCACAATAGTAGTAATATTAACTGTCATGGTCAGGCTGTCCGTAATAATTTATGGTTATTTATGGTTATTTATGTTTTCCCAATCATAGGGATTATATCACATTCTGGTCAGGTTGTTTGAGCGGTAGTGCCCTGGCTTTGGGGAAGCAGTGAGGAGTCAGAAGGTCTTCACTGCTGGGTTGGTTTATATACCAGCTTTGACCGGGGTACGTGTGGGTTGCACTTGATACCCGGACGGGATCAATAGGGAGCGTCCGGTCATTTCTGAGGGTTGGGGTAACTGGAGAATTTCCAGAATTGTGGGTGCTATATCCGCTAGTTTACCATCCCTGCACAGTTCTACATTTGTACCATGTCCGGGGATTTTAATCGTCTCTCCTTCTACTAAAATGAAGGGGACTGGGTTAGTGGTATGTGCTGTCCAGGGGTTACCCTGCTCATCCAGCATATACTCGGCGTTACCATGGTCAGCAGTAATAATTGCCGTTCCGCCCACTTGGGTAATACTACTCAGTAAGCGACCCAAACAATGGTCTACTGTTTGAATAGCGCTCATGGTGGCTGCCATTTTCCCAGTATGCCCTACCATGTCCGGGTTAGCATAGTTAATCACCACTAAAGAGTATATTCTTTTGTGAATGGCGGCGATCGCCACATCTGTAACTGCGTCCGCTGACATTCCTGGGGCTTTGTCGTAAGTTGCTACCATGGGACTACTGACCAGTTCTCGGTCTTCCCCAGGGAAAGGTTCCTCTAGTCCGCCATTAAAGAAATAGGTGACGTGGGCGTATTTTTCGGTTTCGGCGGTGCGAAACTGCTGTAAACCATGATTGGCGATGACTTCACCCAAAATATTCCTCAAATTTTGCGGCTCAAAGGCTACCTTCACTGGTAGTTCTGGGTCGTATTGAGTAAAGGTAGCAAAGGACAACCGCTGAATTTTTGCTCTAGTAAAGCCGGTGAATTTGGGGCTGACAAAAGCTTGAGTCAGCTGTCTAGCGCGGTCTGGGCGGAAGTTGAAGAAGATCACACCGTCCCCTGGTGCTATAGCCCCAGGAGCAATGCGGACTGGGTTAATGAATTCATCCGTCACATCTTCGGCATAAGATGCAGCCAAAACTTCAACGGCTGGACGTTGATCAATGTTAGCATCTTGTGTCATCACATCGTAGGCGCGTTGAATGCGATCCCAACGATTATCTCTATCCATAGCATAGTAGCGACCACTGAGGGTAACTATACGCCCTATGCCTTTTTGGTCTATTTGTGCTTGCAATAACTGGATGGCTTTAATCCCATCCTTGGGGAGAGTATCACGACCGTCGGTGATGGCGTGGATACAAACTTCTGAAATTTCCTGTTGTTTGGCTAGGTCTAGTAGTCCAAACAGATGGCTGATATGAGAGTGTACCCCGCCCTCAGAACACAGCCCCACTATATGCAATTTACCATTCTCACTGCGGACTTCCTGGCAAATCTTCACAAGTGCTGGGTTACTGAGAATAGAACCATCTTCGACTGCATCGGAGATGCGGACTAATTCTTGGGGTACTACTCGTCCAGCGCCAATGTTCAAATGACCAACTTCCGAGTTGCCCATTTGACCTTCTGGCAACCCTACGGCTTTTCCTGATGTGCTGATGAGGGTGTGGGGGTAAGCTGCCCATAAGCTTTCCATAATGGGGGTTTCAGCGGCGGTAATTGCGTTTCCTCGCTGCTGTTCGCGGTAGCCCCACCCGTCTAAAATGACTAGCACCACAGGAGCAACAGGTGCTTTGGTCATGGTCTTGCCCTTTACTTTCTGTAATATCCGAATAATACCACTGCTAATCTACAGTGCAAGTGAATTTTTACTTATTTCCTTTTTCCCGCAGATTTTGCCGCTTTTTTAGCAGCTTTTTCCGCAGCTATTGCTGCTAGTCTGGCTTGTTCTTTTTCTTCGGCAATTTTCTCTAGGTAATAATGATAGTCTCCTAGGTAAACACGAAATTCCCCATCCCGGATTTCTACGATTTTGTTGGCTACTTGGGAAATAAAATACCTGTCGTGGGACACTACTATGGCTGTACCATCATAGTTTTGTAGCGCCTCTTCTAACATTTCTTTGGCGGGAATGTCTAAGTGGTTAGTCGGCTCATCTAAAATTAGGAGGTTGGCTGGACGTAATAGCATTTTTGCTAAGGCTAACCGCGCTTTTTCTCCACCACTTAAAGCCGCTACTAGTTTAAATACCATGTCCCCACTAAAGAGAAATCTCCCTAAGTGTGTGCGCACTTCTTCGTTTGTCCACTGGGGTACTTGATCATGGATGGTTTCCATGACTGTTTTCTCTAGGTCTAAGGCTTCCGCTTGGTTCTGCTCGAAGTATCCCGGTATAACGTTATGATCCCCTAGTTTTACTGTTCCTTCTGTTGCTGGTTCTGTCCCCATTATTACCCTTAATAGGGTGGATTTACCCGCTCCGTTGGGACCGAGAAAGGCTACGCGATCGCCTCTTTCAATTAGTAAACTAGTTGCTAAGAATAATATCTTATCATCATAGACATGAGTTAGGTCTTTAATGATCACTACCTCCCTCCCACTGCGCGGAGACGGGGGAAAGCGAAAATGTAAGGTTTTTACATTGGCTGTGGGTGCTTCGATGCGCTCGATTTTTTCTAGTTGTTTTTCCCGGCTCTTGGCTTGGGTACTCCGGGTCGCACTGGCCCGGAATCTGTCTACAAATGCTTGCTGTTTCTCTAGTTCTTTTTGTTGGCGATCGTAGGCGCTTAACTGGGCGAGTTGATTTTCCGCTTTTTGTTGGAGGTATGCTGAATAGTTACCTAGGTAAGTAGTAGAAACACCCCTCTCTGTTTCTACAATCTGGGTACACAGTCTATCTAAAAATTCCCGATCATGGGAAACTATTACCATGGGGGTGGTTAGTCCTCTGAGGTAATTTTCTAACCATTCTATGGTTTCTAAGTCTAAGTGGTTCGTCGGTTCGTCCAGTAGCAATAAGTCGGGCTTTTGTAGGAGAATTTTACCTAAACTCATCCTCATCTGCCAACCACCAGAAAAGGCACTCACTAGGCGATCGCTGTCTTCGCTATCAAAGCCCATTTCTGGTAAAATCTTCCCAATCCTTGCATCTAGGTTATACCCGTCTAAGGCTTCAAACTCTCGCTGTAGTCTATCTAGTTTGTTAATCAGTTTATCTAGTTCTTCTAAACTGGCGGTCTCCATCTCCCTCTGTACTTCCCCTAGGGAAATTTGTACTTGATTTGCTTGCGCAAAGACTCGCCAAAATTCTTCTCTGACTGTGCGACTCGGATCTACTTCAAATTCTTGGTTCAGGTAAGCTATGTGTAAGCTGGATGGGCGAATTATTTCCCCCGCTGTGGGTTCTATTTCCCCTGTGATGATTTTTAGCTGGGTTGATTTTCCCGCTCCGTTGACTCCTACTAAGCCTATGCGATCTCCTGGTTTGACTTCCCAGTTAATATCTTTGAGAACTTCACCTGTGGGATATATTTTACTGATATGTTCGAGTCGCAGCATCAAGTTTCTCTGGGGTAGGGGATGGTTGTGAAGGTTAACACTCTTCCTGATTTTAACAAAATTTAACTTAAGTTTATGTTTTTTATTTAGTTTTTTATTTAGAGGAGTCAGGGGTTATAAACCCCGTTTGATGCTACCCAGGGAGTCAGGGGTTATAAACCCCTGTCTGATAGCTGAAGTCAGATAAATCTGACTACCATAATTTAGCTAGCAGTCTACTAGATCCCGGAATTCTCACATAATTAGCGATACTCTACCATAATTTATCTAGAAGTCGGGTATCTTTGGGGCGATGGCCTGTACGGGGTTTAAACGCAAAGGTCGCTAAGTACGCGCAAAGGTTCGCAAAGGTGTTTTTTGACAATATTTTATTTGGTTGGGTGGGGTCCAATTACTTTTTGATTCTGGTTTTCTTTGTCTTGTAGCTGTTGGTTTAATTTTAAGAGTTGCTCTAAAATGTCATCTTCAGAGGTAAATTTATAGGCTTCTATGACTAGTTTATCTAGTTGTTCATGGAGTTTAGATAGTTTGCTGCTGGGTTCGTTGTAGAATTTATTATATAATGTGGTGATTCCCCAGTTTTTAGACTCCATTTGTTGAGTCCGATATTCGTGGAGTTCTACGGTTTTGGCTCGGATTTTTTCGACTATCTCCCCTGTTGCTGTCTGGGGAAAGGGAAAGGTTTCAAAGCAGGTGGTATTAGTGTAGCGAGTATCTCCCTT
>NZ_JANQDF010000175.1:0-28679 GCF_029891675.1 Anabaenopsis tanganyikae CS-531 | reverse complement strand
CAGGAATGAACACGCTCAAGGGTTTAAGGTTTATTATGATGCGATTGAAGATTATACAAATGCAGAGGATAAGAAAAAATATTTTAGTTCTCGGAAGTTTAAAGATTTAGGTTTTAATCATTTTAAACCAGATAGTAACGGGAACTGGATAAATCAAACTGATAATGATTTTGATAGTCTTTTACCTGTGGTTGATAAGGGTGTGAAAGCAGGTAAAGGACAAGAAGCTGTATTTAAGTTGTTTACAACAGGATTAAAAACTAAAAAAGATGAATGGGTTTATGATTTATCTTATCAAAATCTTAAAAATAAAATGGATTTCTTTATATGGGTTTATCAAGAAACTTTAAAAGATAAAGACTTTAATGCTAAAGAAAAAATTAAATGGGACAGAGAATTAATTAAATTTTTACATAACAAAATTAAAAAAACGTTTCATTCTAATCAAATCGTAAATAGTTTATATCGTCCATTTACCAAAAATTACCTATATTTTGATAAACATTTAAATGCCATGATGTTGCAATGGCTAAATATTTATTCTATAAATAACCTTGACAATAAATATATTGCCTATTCTGCATTAGGAAATACAAAATCCTTTCATTGTTTAGCTAGTAATACAATAATTGATTTACACCTAACAGGTGATTCCCAATGTCTCCCCCTGTACACATACAACCAAGAAGGAAAGCGCATAGATAACATCACCGACTGGGGACTACAACAAATTCACACCCATTACCAAGACACAACAATTACTAAAATAGATATCTTTCACTACACCTATGGGGTGCTACATAACCCAGAGTACCGCCAAAAATACGAACTCAACCTAAAACGAGACTTTCCCCGCTTACCTTTATATGATCACTTTCCCCAATGGGTGGACTGGGGTAAACAACTCATGGATTTACATATTAATTATGAAACCGTCACACCCTACAAACTCAGTCGGGTTGATATTCCTTTAAAGGATAACCAAACCACACCGAAGGCCAAGTTAAAGGCTGATAAAACCAAGGGAAGTATCATCTTAGATGATGTGACCACATTACAAGGTATACCCAGCATAGCATGGGAATATATGCTAGGCAATCGTTCCGCCTTAGAATGGATTTTAGATCAATATAAAGAGAAGAAACCCAAGGACCCGACTATTGCGGAAAAGTTTAATACTTACCGGTTTGCAGACTACAAAGAACAGGTCATAGATTTATTAATGCGGGTGTGTAGAGTCAGCATGGAAACCATGAATATAGTTAATCAGATGTCGGGTGGTTAAGATCCCCGACTTCTCACATCATCACAGATAATCTAAGATAACTTAGCTAGAAGTCGGGGATCTGTGTGACTGTGGGAGGGGGTGTAAGATCCCCGACTTCTCTCCCAAATATTCAATAACTCCCTAGGTTATGGAAGAAGTCAGGGATCTGTGGGGCGATCGCCACCCAGGGAACCGGGGGTTAAAAACCCCCGTCTCAAAGCTAAAGTCAGATAAATCTGACTAGAAAATCATGTATGTAATCATAGTCTAGACCGCCAATCAACCTTTGCGTACCTTTGCGCCAACCTTTGCGCCCTTTGCGTTCAAAAACAGATATAGGGGAACTGTCCCCTTTCCTCACTGATAATTTCTCAACTCAAATAGAATGACTAATAAGAAAAGGGAATAAATCAATATGACTGCGAACATAGCTGAGGATTTAGGAAGATTATTTGAGGTGGGTTTTAATATTGGTGTTCTCTGCTATATTCAGCAAGAACAAATTAAGCAGAAATTTGGTAATTTATATCGTCATCAATTAGAAAACCTCAAGTTCTCTAAAATTCGACAAAGAATAATTGATAGGGTATTAAGTACCTTAGAACGAGATATAGCTGAAACCTGGTGTCAATTCTTTGTTCAAAAGGGATTTTTATCAGGGTTAAATTTCTTTAGAGAATATTTGACATCCTTGGGAGATCAAATTAAGGATCTGGAAATTCTCTATTATCAATGCTGCTTTCATGGTGATAACAGTATTGGAACTTATGAAACCGACCAGACCCAGTGGTTTAAAGATGTTCTTTCCCAGTTTGATCAGTTACAAAATACTGCTGACTATATTCCTAGATATCAGGAAAAAGGTGGTTTTCTGAATGCAGATACTTTGATTTTGCTCAAGTGTCGGCGTAAATATCGGGTTTTATGTCTTGATTTATCAATATTTTCTGTTCACACTGATGAAGATATCCAAAATATTGATTATGTGGAAGTTATTCGCAACTTATTGATGCGCGATGTTAACTATGTCCGTTCTAAAAGTGTGTTCTCTAACTTGAGTGTTGATACTAATTCTTTGGGTTTGGACTTCTCACCTAGTTTAACAGACTATTTCACAGCTTTTAAAGCTAAAGATAAGGAAACCGCTAAGTTAATTCAAGCAGCTGCTTATATTTATAGCTTTAACCAATTTCTCCAAGAAACGGGGATAATATCAGATAGATCGTCAATTGTGTTTAATGCTATTGGTTATAGCGATCGCTCATTCAATACTATATCTATTACACCAGATCAACTCAAGATTTTTGAGACTTGTCATCAAATCTATAAATTACATAATACAACAGAACAAATCACCGACGCACGTCGTCGAGTTTTAGATAAAATTAAGCGTAACGCTGGGAGTAGCTTTGACCAAGGTAGGGAGTTTGTCAACTCTCTTGTAAACATCACCCGCGATCGCATCAATATCATACCACCTCACACCGAGAAAATTAGCGACTTTTTTAACTCTGTCGCCCCAGTTCCTCCAGAGTTAATTTCCGACTTAGGTTTGACGGGAAGCTACAACTTTCGCGAAGCACATAGTCAACTGATTCAAAAATCTTTGCTGTCTGAGAATACCTATATATTCCTCACCGGAAACCCAGGTATTGGTAAAACCACTGCGATCGTCAATTTTCTCAAACATCATCTAGATGAAGGGTTTCTATTTTTCTATGTCAGTCCCCGCAAACAGGTAAATCTCGACATCATCGAAAAATTCAAGGATAAAGCAACCGGTGATTTAGTAGATGACAGAATCTTGGCGATCAATACTCATACTCACCTGATTCAAGATAACTCTGGTAAATGCTCTGTTGAATATACCTCGAACCTATATCAAGAGGATTTTATTCAAGGAACAGTTAATTTCCTTAAGAGTCAAAATCTGGAAAGAGGGGTGAGACGCAGTAACCGACTCGAACACATCACCGATGATACTATTATAGACCGGGGAGAAAAAACCGCAGGTGTTTTAAAGAGTCTTTGCAAAGGACTACATACTACCATTACTCACAAATTATCTAACAACGTTATTGCTACTACTTCCACCCAGTCTCTGAAGAAAACTCAGACTGGAAATACCCTCACACACCTGGAGAAAATATTCAGCGACGCATACAACACCAGGGAAAATAAGGTCTTTCCCCAAAAGATGCAAAATATCTCCCGTCGCATCAAACATCTATTTATTATGATAGACGAAATTACCGGGGATGAGGGAGGGGTGGAGTTTCTCCATGGTATTCACAAACTCATCAATAAATATCAGTTAAATCAACCTGAAAATGGTTTTAACACTAAGGTAATTATTGCAGATGCTTCCATCGTTGATCAAAATGTCATTTGTCAACATCTAGAAAATACCACCCCCGAACCCAATAAAATCTACTTTCGTCACGCTCTGGAAAATATTCAACCCCTGTCAGTGGTCAATTTGCAGTTTAAAAAATTACCTGCGACCATGATTAACGCTAATTCCTACCCCGCTCAAAGCTTAACTATTAGCTATCAAATTTTTATTGAGTCTTGTAAATTTAGCGATCGCGCGCAATTAAAGGATAAATCTAATTTAGAGCAAAAGCTCTTAGATGTCATTTTCGCCGATATCCAGAATTTATTACAAGATTCTCAGGTGCAACAATTTATAGTATACATCCAAAATAAACCCAAACTAACACAAATTATTGACAAGCTCCAGGAAACCTTGGGTAAAGAGAACTTCCAGAAAAATACTCATTATATAGAAATACACGCCAATATCTCGGAATTAGAAAAACAACAACTTCAACAGTATCAGGAAAATGTCAAGGTAGTCTTCATGACTGCTTCGGGAAGTCGTGGTTTATCTTTCCCCAAAGCCAAGCACATTTTGGTAGAAATCCCTAAGTTTGAGATTGAAAAAAACCTGATGGAAATCATTCAGGTGATTTACCGCGGTCGGGGAAATGATCATATAGATAACCAAGATAAATACTTGTACTTCTATTTAGCTGAACGTTCTGTTTATTACCAAGATGACCCTCAATTGTCTTTACAAGAAAGTGTCCTCAGTTTATTAAACCTGCTGTTAATTCTTAAGGCTTCCATGATGACTCGTATATATGGTTATGGTAAAATTGGCAGAAAGAAATATATACTGATTCCTATCGGTGGTAAGTCGGTTTTAGCTGCTGGGGAAACATTTTCTAGTCAAATAGTTAATCTGATCAACCAACTTAAGAAAGAATATCAAATCCATCGGAGTCATGAGTTATTAAAACAAGTCTATACCAGTCTAGAGAAACTCATGGGAGATGGAAATTTTCGGGTTGAAAACACTCCCGAAGAAAGTTATTTAAAATTACAGAAGTCTTTTAAGGAGCAATTTTTGCAATTAGCTAATAGTTTTGATCAACTCCTAGATGTTCCTCCTTTAGAGTTAGCTTATATTAACGGTGGTTTGCTCATAGTACCTAGTAAAAATATCCAAGAATCTTATCAAATGAAATTACTGGATATAGAAAAGTACGCTCATGGAGAATTATGGGATAATCTCAAACTAATTAGTAAAAATCCCATTTATCCTGAAAACTTAAGATTTGCAACTCAAGATGCAATTGAACTAGTGGAAAAATTGAAAAAAGCGCCACCCAAGACACAAAACTTCACACAAACCAGTGAATATAGTGACCAATATTACGCCTTACCCTTACTTGTATTTATTAGTGGAGAAGTCATGAGTCAATATTTTGCTGAGGAACCAGAAGAACCAGAAGACCTGCGTTTCCGTGATATTCTATTTACATACCTTCGTTCGTTATACCCGGTCACTAACATCTTACCTATAGGTCATAATTATCAAGAATTTCCCTTTTTAGTCTTTAGAAGTTCTGCCTTAGCAGAAATGAGACAAAAACTGTTCACAGAAAAATATCTACTACACTCCCGGGAACTGAATGTATTAAACCTGATCCTCGCGCAAAAAATTGATTAAATACTACATCATTGTAAACAACTAATAGCTACTAACAAACCTCGAGCTTTATTCAAGGTCTCCTGATATTCCTTCTGTGGGTCAGAATCAGCCACTAGACCCGCACCCGCCTGGACGGTTACAGTATGATTATGCAATACCATCGTGCGAATCGCGATCGCAGTATTCAATTGTCCCTCAAAATCGTAATAACCATAGACTCCAGAATAAACACCCCGACGACATGGTTCTAACTCGTGGATAATTTCCATCGCCCGAATTTTCGGCGCACCGCTGACAGTACCCGCTGGGAAACAGGCCTTAAGTAAGTCCCAGGCGCTTTTATCTGATGATAGCCTACCCACCACATTACTCACAATATGCATCACGTGGGAATAACGCTCTACCACCATTAACTCATCAACTCTCACGCTTCCACTTTCACAGACCCTTCCTAAGTCGTTACGACCTAGGTCAACCAACATCACGTGTTCCGCTGTTTCCTTGGGATCTTGCAGTAAATCTGTAGCTAAAGCTGCATCTTCCTGTGGGGTTTTACCTCTCGGACGCGTCCCAGCTATGGGTCTGACTGTAGCTACTACCCCACCCGCTCCATCGGCTTGGGCTTTTACCATCACCTCCGGACTGGAACCGATAATTTGCCAGTCTTGGAAATTAAAGAAAGCCATGTAGGGGGAAGGATTAATTTGGCGTAGGGAGCGATAAAGGGCAAAGGGATCACCTTTATATTTTGTCGATAACCTCTGGGATATAACGACTTGAAATATGTCTCCTGCCTTTATGTATTCCTTCGCTTTTTCTACACTATCACAGAATTCCTCCTGTGTCAAGTTGCTAGTATATTCTTCTATCCCTCCCCCATCCTTGCTGCCCGGCGGTGTCCATTCTAACATTGTTTCTTGGGGCGACACAGGGCGGGATAACTGAGAGAGCATCTGTGTGACGCGATCGCACGCTTGTTCATAAGCCTGCCATAAATTCACATTTTGATCACGTAAATCAGCATAGGCGATCGCCCAAACTTTCCGTTTCACCTGGTCAAAAATTAACAAGTGGTCTACCTGCATCCACAATCCATCAGGTATATTACGCTCATCTTGTGGATGAATAGGTACACGTGGTTCTATCCACCGAATCAACTCATAACCCCAAAAGCCAAACAGTCCGCCAATTCCTGGGGGGAGTTGGGGTAAAGTCACTGGTTTATAGGGTGCCAAACATTGAGCCAAAGCTGCAAACGGGTCTCCTGTAAACACAACTTGGGAACCATCCCGATGTGTTTGAGTAGTAGTGTCACCCCGGGCGGACAAAATCCACAGGGGATTACAACCGAGTAAACTATAACGGCCGATGTTTTCGCCCCCTTCTACTGATTCCAACAAAAAGCTATAAGGCTGACCGGAGCAGACTTTATACCAAGCAGATACTGGGGTATCGAGGTCTGCTACCCATTCTTGATACACTGGGACAAAATTACCTTGTAAAGCTAGTTCAGAAAAATCAGAGAAATCAGGGAACATCATAAATGGATTTAGAGAGTGGTGAGCACAGGAGGAGAGGGGAAGGGGAGAAACAATTCCATTACTCCCCTCATCCCCAATACCTAGCTTCTAGACATCGTGGGTAGCTTTACCACTGAACTTAAGTTTAGCGGGACTGGGATTTTCCCCAATGCTGCGTGGTACATGACGCACCTTTTCGCGCCCGGCGTTAACTTTTTCTGGGAACACACCATCAGCTGGGTGAATGAAGGTGGTTTCCCCATTTGGTAAAATCCGGTAAATTTTGTAGTCTGTGATTTTGAATTTCCGGAGTTGACCGCCCAAGGCAATGCCATGTTCTTTACGAGCTATATATAGCAGGTTTTCGCCTTTGCGCATAGTAGCAGCGCCACCGGTAGGCATTTCAAAAACTTGCTCTTTAGGGCTAGTCCAAGTGATAGCGTACTTTTCTTCCTCTACTGCTTTTTGGAGTAAGCCACCAGTGCTACCACCAAATAGGGGGGTTTGTCCAGAAAGTTTTTCTGCCATAAAAAATATCTCTCTCAACGGTTTTTAGGGAATCGTAACACCGCTGACCCGATCATATTGCGATCGCGTCATAGACTGTAACAGTTTTTAGTCTTATAAATTACTCTTGGCTTTCCTGCGCTGTTGTTCTTGACTGATGTGGGCAATGGGAACAGTGAAATGAAACTGACTACCCTGGTCTTTACCATTGGATTTTGCCCAAATTTCCCCGCCCCAGCCATTGACAATTTGGCGGCTAATTGCTAGTCCCAAACCAGTACCCCCCGCAGTACGTCGCATAGCACCTTCTTCTTGATAAAACCGGTCAAAAACGATTTCTAGACGATTGGGTTCAATACCCCGCCCAGTGTCAGCCACTGTCACCTCAACTAGATCATTGCTTTTCTGAGTGGCTGTAATCGTAATCGTTCCTGGAGATAGAGTAAATTTACAAGCGTTATCGATTAGTTTAGCTATCACCTCCACCAGCCAATCACCGTCAGCTCTGACTAAGGGCAGATTTGGGTCTATTTGAGTTTGGATTTTGGGCGGCGGTTCTGTGGCGGAACGGCTGCGTAGTCGGCTGAGAGCTAAATCTACACATTCCTGTAAGGTCAGGGCTTCTGGATGCCATTCTACCCGCCCGCTTTCTAGGTTGGAAAGGGTGAGGAAATCTTGCACTAGTTTTCGCATTCTTTCTGAGTCCGACAGCGCAGTATTGAGCATCACTTGCTGCAACTCTAAAGGCATATCCGGCTCACTAGCCAGACTTTCTAAGCATACCTGAATTGTGGATAGGGGCGTGCGCAGTTCGTGTCCGGTAATCGCTATTAAGTTGCTGCGGGTGCGGTCTAGGGCTTCTAGCTGCTGGTTTAGCTCTTCAAGATTGGCGTAGGCTTCGGCTTGGATTAATGCTGCTCCCATTTGGGTGGCGACGGCTTTTACTAAGTCTTGCTCTCCCGATTGCCACTGGTGTGGTGGTAAGCCACAATAGTGTAATTCTACAATCCCTAACAACCTCCCCTGAAATAATACTGGTTCCATTAACCAAGAACGAATGGCGAATTTTTCGGCAATTTCACGCAGTTTATGCGAATTAATCACCCTACTATCGCTCAGGGTATTATGTACACACACTCCCTCGCCCTTTTCTACTACTTCTTGAAATAAAGGATTCTCCCTTAACTCCCAAATTTCCCCAACTACAGGTAAAATTCCCGGAATTAAAAACTCATGTTTAATATCCGCCTGTGCATCTGTAGCTTGTGCACGATAAATTAAGCACCTACTAGCCACTAATTGTTCCCCTAGTTCCTGTGCCGCTACTTGTAGCACTTCGTGGGGATCGAGCGATCGCCTAATCGCTGTACTAATGGAGTTGACTAAACGTTCTTTTCGTGATTGGGCAGTAATGGAACGATAGGCTTTGTGTAATTTGTACTGACTAGCTTGTAGATAAGTCACCAACCGCTGGACAAAGGGGTCAGTATCTATGTCACAAGCATATTCAGCTGTTTGTAAGAGGGAATAATTTTTCTGTGACCCAATCCCAAACCTCTGGCGGGCTTGTTGAATTTTTTCTTCCAGGTCTGGTCTATAAACTATAATCCTGTCTAATAGCAATTCCGCTGCTTTCAGGCTCACCCCCCGTTCTGATGTCCAGATTCCCTCAAACCGGCGCGCCGTATCCATATCTAGATTAGAGCTAAATTCCGGTGTTTGCTGGTTTTTGGCAATGGAACCCAGGCTCTCCCTGCACACTAAACAAGTAGCATAGTTATCAGCAATTACCACCAAGTGCCATTCTTGACTTAAGGCATCTTCGGCTTCAAATACTACCTGCTCATAAGATTGGGAACTATTGGTAAATTCCGTTTCCCGTGCGGATAAAACATATATTTGATTACTACCCATAGCTAAACGCTGATAGCGATGAGCTTCTTGGCGATAGTATCGCTCACGTTGGAAGCTAGCAATTACCAATGGCTGCTCTAAATTCCCCGCTAACACCTGATCTTCCATCGCGTGAGAAAGCGCTGTTAATGAAGCCTTGAAATATAGCTGGGGTCGCAGGTGGGGTATTGACTGTAGCAGCTCACTCAGCACAGATGACGAAATGCTCATGAATATCGTTAAGGAAAAGCCCAATCACAAAAAAAGATTCACTTCATAGCTGCATTGTACAAATTACAACGGATTCTCAAATGCTGCTCACCGTTAGAATCTGTAAAGAATCTTGAAGTCGAAAATTATCGGGTATTACGCCCAATATACATTCAACACACAGATCTGCTATCGGCTGGAGCCGCTGTTTATTGAGCTAAAATTCCCCATCAAAACAAATTTTTAGCTAAAAAACTCTCCACTATTGTAGATGATTTTGGGCTGAAGTCCCCAACACATCCCTCGCCAGTGGTAACTTGACTATCTTAGCTAAGTATATCCTGCTATTAGGTCACCATGGGGTTTGACGCGGTACTAAATGGCTGAAAATTCCCGCTTTTCCTCCTTGACTTTATATATGAAAAATATACTCTGGTAAAGATTTCTGTTTTGTCTGGCCTTGAATTGACCCTAGCTCAAGGAACTTTGCCTCATGACACCGGATATACTCACCACCGCGGCACAAATTTCTCTGGATGGCAAAACTTTTGCTCCCGCAGAACAATTACCTCTACCGGAATGGCCTTGTGTTGTCAGTGAAAGACCACAACCTACTCTCACGGTTAAAGATGATGATCTATTTCTGGTGACGGATACCATCGGTAACATTTCTGGCTGTTCCCTCACCGATGGTAACCCTAATGTAGGACTATTTTGCTCTGATACCCGGTTTCTCAGTCGTCTGGAGTTGCAAATTCAAGGGCGATCGCCTATCCTCCTAGGTAGTAGTGCCGAAAAAGGGTTTTCTGTCTCTGTACTATGCACTAACCCCAATATTGACCAACACCTGAAAGCTGAAACCGTAGGTATTCGCCGGGAACTTGTGTTAAATGGGGCGTTATTTGAGGAAATTGAAATATCTAATTACAGTACCACAAATGTCAGCTTTGAATTAAGTATCAGCTTTGATGCAGATTTTGTGGATTTATTTGAAGTTCGGGGCGCCCAAAGAGAAAAACGCGGTAAGATATTACACTTAATACAATCAACATCCCCAGACGCAGCACCTCTTACCAGTCATGGCCTTTCCTCTGTACATCCACCAAAAGAAAAATCTTTGACTTTAGCCTATCAAGGTGTGGATGGCTTATTAATGGAATCCCGCATCCAATTCCAGTATCGTCAGCCGGATGATTTCCAGGGTTATACTGCTATCTGGCGGTTAGATTTAGCCTCCCATGAAACCCAAAAGTTAGGTTACCGGGTGAATATGTTCACCGATAATCAGCCCAGTTCTACAGTCAGTGCTGCTTTGACTTTAGTCCAAGCTAAGGCCGCTGAGTTGATGGAAGAGCAACAATGGATACAGGAAATTACCAAAATTAGATCGGATAAAACCATCTTTAATCGTATCATTGAGCGGGCAGAACAAGATATGTATCTCTTACGCCAATCTTTTGGTAACTATAAGACTGTTTCCGCCGGTGTCCCCTGGTTCTCCGCTTTGTTTGGGCGAGATTCCTTGATTACAGCTTCCCAAACCTTGATGTTAAACCCCCAAATTGCTCGGGAAACTTTGATGATACTCGCATCATATCAAGGTAAAACTCAGGATGACTGGCGGGAAGAAGAACCAGGCAAAATTTTACATGAGTTGAGGTTTGGGGAAATGGCTCGCTGTCAAGAAATCCCCCATACACCCTATTACGGTACGGTTGATGCTACCCCTCTGTGGTTGATGTTGTATGCTGAATACTATACCTGGACTCATGATCAAGAAACACTTGACAAACTTTGGCCCCATGCTCTTTTAGCTATGGATTGGATTGATCACCATCTCCAGGAAACTGGCTATTTGACCTACTACCGTAAATCTCCACGGGGTCTAACTAACCAAGGTTGGAAAGATTCTGGCGACTGTATCGTAGACCATAAGGGTGAACTCGCTCCCGGACCAATTGCTTTAAGTGAGGTCCAGGCTTATGTTTATGCAGCTAAAATTAATCTCGCAGAAATTGCTCAGATCATGAAGCGACCAGACTTAGCAGAACGCTGGTTGGATGAGGCTAGACACCTAAAAGCCCGTTTTAATCAAGATTTTTGGCTCAAAGATCAGGATTTCTGCGCTCTGGCTCTGGATGGTGAGGGAAACCAGGTTCAAAGTATCACATCTAACCCCGGACACTGCTTGAAATTGGGTATTTTTACTCAGGATAAAGCCCACAGTGTGGCGGAACGATTGCGCGCTCCAGATATGTTTAATGGTTGGGGTATTCGCACTCTCAGCAGTTTGTCCCCCGCTTATAATCCTATGGGTTATCATATCGGCTCGGTTTGGCCTCATGATAATTCTCTCATTGCCATGGGATTGCGATCGCTCGGTTTAATTGACCAAGCTTTAGAAGTTTTCCAAGGTTTGTTTGATATGACTAACCACCAAGCATATCAACGCCCCCCAGAACTATTCTGCGGTTACCAACGTAATGGTGACCATGCTCCTGTACAGTATCCTGTCGCTTGTACACCACAAGCATGGGCGACTGGTTCTATTTTTCAACTGCTGCAAATGGTAGTTAATCTAGTCCCTGATGCTCAAAATAACTGCTTGCGCATTATTCACCCCACTTTACCAGAATCTATTAATTCTCTGTCATTCCATAACTTGCGCGTTGGTTCTACCATCCTTGATTTAGAATTTGAGCGATCTGGTACTACTACCGCTTGTCGCGTTGTCAAAAAACGCGGTAATCTCCGGGTGGTTATTGAAGCCTAACTAGGAAATATCTCACAAATTTTGAGGGGTTGAGCCATGCTCAACCCCCATTACTACCCCCAGAAAATTAACTTTCTTCTTGACGATCAATTTTTTGCCCAGGAGAAGATTCATAAATCGCATCTAACTGTTGACGCGCATCCTCAACGTTGACTGAACGCATGACTAACAAGGGTTCTTTAATTAGGTTACCGGCGTTATCTAACAGTTCTGGATGGGGAACAAATTGTTTTCTCGAAGATAGGTATCCTGGATTATCCATTGGGGAATATTTAGCTGCATCAACTCGCTCTCGATCAAAACTAAACATAATTAAGTTGCGGATTAAGTTCGCAACGGCTATGACAGCTAGAATTGTAAAAGCCAGAATGTAAAGTAAGTGTAACATTGGGTTTTCCTCCAAGAGCAGCAAATTTTAAAACTTTATTCGGTAGTGCTTTACTTCGCCTGTATTCTCTATCCGAGCGAATACAAATATGTCACGCAGGTTTGGTGCGCTTATACTTTTATGAAAAAAATTGTTAATCTCTATTTAACCTAGAGTAGCATGGGATACATTTTTTGTTAATGAAAATAATATTAAGGATTTTGTATCTTCTATGCGACTTGTATAGTTATACTGTCTTGCCAGGTTCAGATTTTTGGTGTCTGACGCCACCGCATTGATACATTCCAGCATTCCCCGAGCAGTTGATGCCAAGGCATTAAGGTTTTCATCTCAATACCGACTTGCCCTTCTGTGGCTGTAAATAGCATCCTGGCTACGTTTAGTTCATCTTGCGCTTGCTTGACTCGCAAGAGTAAATTAGATTGCTCTTCGTGACTCATAAATGTCAATTGCTCGGTTTCTAGCAATTCGTGCGATCGCGCGAACCAATAGTTAAAGTCCTCAAGTAAAGGCTCTAATATCGTTTTCAGCAGATCCGCCTGTGGTAAATTCGAGTCTCCCATAGATAAAAAGTATATTTCTAACTTCTCTCATAATATTAACATTTTTTACAAAAATTAACATTTCCTGAAATGATATTCTCAGATAGATCATGGAAAAAATCTGTAATCATCAGTTCTGTGAACTATAATTACAATGGCCGCCAGCCCCTTGGTGCTGCAGACTCCTAAACCTCATCAACTGTAGTTGCTGAGAACAGGTAATTAAAGTCTTTATATTTGAAGCAGCACTTTCTAGTGCTGTATGCTTCTGGAATACTGATTAATTATCTAAAATTATATTTTTACAATCACGTCGCTCATGGTTCAGCAGCCGATGTCGCTAAAATCATCTCTCACTCCGTCAGAACAACCTGAAAAAATTTATTTACCCCGGACCAGTGAATCAGAAAAATTAAAGAAGATTCGCCACACCGCTTCCCATGTCATGGCCATGGCGGTACAAAAGCTGTTTCCTAAAGCACAAGTGACAATTGGACCGTGGATTGAAAACGGTTTTTACTACGACTTCGATAGTCCAGAACCATTTAGCGAAAATGATTTAAAAGCCATCAAAAAAGAGATGGTGAAAATTATTAACCGCAAATTACCTGTAATTCGCGAACAAGTCAGTCGCGAACAAGCTAAAGAACGAATAGAGCAAATCCAAGAACCTTACAAACTAGAAATCCTGGCAGATATAAAAGAAGAACCCATTACAATTTATCATCTGGGTGATGAATGGTGGGATTTGTGCGCTGGTCCTCATGTGGAAAATACTAGCGAATTAAACCCCAAAGCTATAGAATTAGAAAGTGTGGCCGGGGCTTATTGGCGTGGAGATGAAACCAAGGCACAGTTACAACGCATCTATGCTACTGCGTGGGAAACCCCCGAACAATTAGCTGAGTATAAGCGGCGCAAGGAAGAAGCACTCCGGCGAGACCATCGTAAACTAGGTAAGGAACTGGGATTATTTATATTTTCCGAACAGGTAGGGCCGGGTTTACCTTTGTGGACACCTAAAGGTACTTTGTTACGCGGTACATTAGAAGATTTCCTCAAGCAAGAACAGCTCAAACGGGGTTATTTACCTGTGGTTACACCCCATATTGCTAGGGTTGATTTATTTAAGACTTCGGGACATTGGCAAAAGTATAAGGAAGATATGTTTCCCCTGATGTCTGATGATGAGTCAGCAGCAGCACTAGAACAAGGCTTCGTCCTCAAGCCTATGAATTGTCCCTTTCATATCCAAATATACAAGAGTGAATTACGTTCATACCGGGAATTACCGATAAGGTTAGCAGAGTTTGGCACGGTTTACCGCTATGAACAATCAGGAGAATTGGGCGGTTTAACAAGGGTGCGCGGTTTTACTGTGGATGATTCACACCTGTTTGTCACTCCTGAACAGTTAGATAGTGAATTCCTCAATGTGGTGGATTTGATTCTGTCAGTGTTCAAGAGTCTGCAACTGAAGAATTTTAAGGCTAGACTCAGTTTTCGTGACCCAGCTAGTGATAAGTATATCGGCTCTAATGAAGTTTGGGAGCAAGCCGAAGGGGCAATTCGCCGCGCTGTGGAAAAGTTGGGTATGGAATACTTTGAGGGAATCGGCGAAGCAGCGTTTTATGGTCCTAAGTTAGATTTTATCTTTAGTGATGCCTTGGAACGAGAATGGCAATTAGGCACTGTTCAGGTAGATTACAATTTACCAGAACGCTTTGATTTAGAATATGTGGCTGAAGATGGTTCCCGTAAACGTCCTGTGATGATTCACCGTGCGCCTTTTGGTTCCCTGGAACGCTTGATTGGGATTTTAATTGAAGAGTACGCTGGGGATTTCCCCTTGTGGTTAGCTCCTGTACAAGCTCGATTGTTACCAGTGGGTGAGGCACAACTTGATTTTAGCAAAGAAGTGGCGGCGAAAATGCTGGGGGCGGGTATTCGGGTTGAAGTCGATACCAGTGGCGATCGCTTGGGTAAGTTAATCCGCAATGCTGAGAAAGCCAAAATACCAGTAATGGCTGTAGTGGGAGCTAAAGAAGTTGAATCTCATAGCTTGAGTATCCGTACCCGCGCTTCTGGGGAGTTGGGGGCTATACCTGTGGATGAGGTGGTGGATAAAATGAAGAATGCGATCGCTAAGTTCGAGAACTTCTAACCATCATCGACTAGGCTCTGCCTAGTCTAACCACCTGTGTAAATCAGCTATGCTGCTAAAATCAAGCAATGCTTCCCCCAGATTTTCTAATTCTTCTAAAGATAGAGTTTCAACAATCTGGCGCACATCTTCGGGTAATTCCCCCACCTTGCGAGTTAATAGTCGCAGGACTAGGGTTCTTTCCCTTTGTATTCCTTCTTCTCGACCTTCTTCTCGACCTTCTTCTTTAATTTCTCGGTAAACTTGCGTTTCTTTGAGTGTGATTCCTAGCATGGTTTCAACCTCCCTTCGGCTTAATTTTTCAAACCTGTACACCATAATTGTAGTGACTAATTCAATTATGGTGCGACTGGCGGTTTCTGACTGCTCATAAGTGGAACGTTCTAGTAAATACTTAGCTTCAGATGGTGCTTGTTCTGGCTCTATAGTTGTTAGTACCATCAATGCTACCCATAGGGGTAATTGGCGAATATTGCCCAATTCCTCTAAATATACTCGATGCACTTGGTGACTATTGAGCAACCCACGATGGGGATAAATATTTCTTTGTTCAATACTGCGTGAAGGGTAAATTATCACCGCTTGCCAATCCCTAAATCTTTCCCGGTTACGGTAGAAATATAATAAGGATTCTGCAAATACTCTCTCATAGAGTTTTTCGTCTTTTTGAAATTGTACCTCACAGAAATACACCACACCCGGATTTTCATTTTCTGGTGGTAAAAATACCCCGTCAATTTCAAATTTAGGTTCTTTGACAGCTACTGAATCAAAGCGATATTTTTATGCATTGACTGGCGGATTTGTCAATAGTTCAAATAGTAAACTTGGGGATTGTTGAAATAGTTGGTAAAATATGGAATCTCGGCGCATAAAAGATATTCCTACATGAGCGCCATCATCAAAGACTGCTTAAGGGCGATCGCTCAGTTTTTCACATCTTAACCCCTCAGGTCTGCTAACCAGGACTGTAAATGATCCAGATTTTCTCAAAGTGATCACTAACTGCGATAATTTTAGTTCCCTGGTGAATCTTTGGTAATATATTAAGTCTTGTAAAGCATACTTTTGCCCAATTAGCAAGACTCTTGAACAAATCAACCCTTTACATGAGATGCTAGTGGATTGATTGGGTGAGTATTTGCAAATGTCTGTTATTTCTACTATCACTGTTAAGGTTCCCGCTACAACTGCCAATTTAGGCCCCGGTTTTGACTGTATCGGTGCAGCTTTAACGCTGTACAACAAGTTCAAATTCACTCACCTCGATGAGGGTGGATTAATTATTGATGTCACAGGTGCAGAAGCTGAAAGGGTGCAAACCGATGAAAGTAATCTGCTCTATCAGGCTTTTCTCAAGTTATATCAATATATAGGACAAACACCGCCACCAGTAAAAATGGCAATTGAGCTAGGTGTACCTTTGGCTAGGGGTTTGGGTAGTTCAGCGACAGCCATTGTCGGGGGTTTAGTGGGTGCTAATCAGTTGGCGGGTGCGCCTTTGAGTCAGTTAGAAGTAATGAAATTAGCGATCGCCATGGAGGGACATCCTGATAATGTCGTCCCGGCTCTGTTGGGGGGATGTCGTCTGGCTGCTACCAGTGCCGATGGTTGGGAAGTTTGCGATATTCCTTGGCATAGTGATATTATACCAGTGGTGGCGATTCCTGATTTTGAGCTTTCTACTAGTGAAGCCCGCCAAGTTCTACCGACTGAATTTAGCCGTGCAGATGCAATTTTTAATACTGCCCATCTAGGGTTATTATTGCGGGGACTGGAAACCGGTCAGGGAGAATGGTTAAGAGCAGCTTTACAAGATAGATTACATCAGCCTTATCGTCAAGCTTTGATTCCCGGTTACGATGCTGTTAAGGGGGCGGCTTTGGCTGCTGGTGCTTATGGGATGGTGATTAGTGGTGCTGGGCCGACATTGTTGGCTTTGGTAGATAGGTTACATTCCCAGTCTGTAGAAGCGGCAATGTTATCAGCTTGGCAGTCGGTAGGAATTATAGCAGTTGTGCGATCGCTTTCTCTAGATACTCAAGGCGCAAGCTACCAAGGATAAACTCCAATGATTGACCAAATTCATACAGAAATCACCACTCTGAATTCACAAATTCAAGCGCTCCAGCAAGAACGGGCTACCTTGACTATTAATAATGTATTATCTAGCAAGAGTGATTCACCCTCAGCTATGGTGGAAGCTTGTCGCCGCCAAGCACGAGAAAATCCCCAATTATCTGTGGAACTCAAGGGTATAGATGATGCGATCTCCGCCCTGGAATTACAGCTAGAATACAAACAAGCTGAGTTACAACGTTGCCGAAATAAATCTCAACAACTTACCCCACAGCAGGAGTTAGAAGCAGCTAGAAAGGTAGCTCAGGTTCATGCTGAACGCATTAATCAGCTAGCTGGGGAATTAGCCACAGAAATCCGTCAGCTGAAATCTTGCACTGATTACTTAAGTCCTTTGTATTGGCAGGTGTACTACAAGCCTTTTATTACTGGTTTTAAGACTATCTCAGTTCCCTATGTGCGATCAGATGGGGAAGTCTGGACAATTGTCAATCGGATTGTGTAAAGTCGCTTGTTTCCATTTAACCAAAATAATCCATATTCTAACTTAAAAAGGTGGCTTCAGCCGCCTTTTTTATTAAATGTTGTGTTGACGTTACAAAAATTTACAACTAGAATTGTTTTGGCAAATATTCAGTAAGTATTTATTCCTATAACTTGCTGAAAGTGCCAGTATTAGGGATCAATAACATTTACAAAAGTACAAATTCCTTAATATAATTAAATCAAAAGCAAAAAGGTAAATTGATTGTCGGAAGTGATGAATGCTATTGAATTTCCGTGGCTGTCAGCCATAATTTTATTGCCCTTGGTGGCTGCCTTAGCCATACCCTTAATCCCAGATAAAGAAGGCAAAACAGTACGCTGGTATGGTTTGGGAGTTGCCCTAGCCGACTTTGCCCTAATGATTTATGCCTTTTGGTACAGCTACGACTTTCAAAACCCCACACTACAACTGGTAGAAAAATATTCTTGGATACCACAGTTAGGTTTAAATTGGTCAGTGGGGGTTGATGGTCTATCCATGCCCCTGGTGTTGTTAACAGGCTTAATTAACACTCTGGCAATCTTCGCGGCCTGGAAAGTCACAAACAAGCCGCGCTTGTTTTATGCTTTGATGTTAGTAATGTACAGCGCCCAACTAGGGGTATTTGTCGCCCAAGACTTGCTGTTATTCTTCCTCATGTGGGAAATAGAGTTAGTACCTGTGTACCTGCTAATTGCCATCTGGGGAGGTCCCAAGCGTCGTTATGCAGCCACCAAGTTTATTATTTACACAGCCGCCGCATCAATATTTATCTTAGTCGCTGGTTTTGCCATGGCATTCTCAGGTGATACCGTCACCTTCGACATCGCCACACTGGGAATGAAGCAATATCCGAAAGCTCTAGAACTGTTAACCTATGCAGGTTTCCTCATTGCCTTTGGTGTCAAGATGCCAATTTTCCCCCTACATACTTGGCTACCTGATGCCCACGGTGAAGCCTCTGCACCTGGTTCTATGATTTTAGCTGGTGTGTTATTAAAAATGGGCGGTTATGCACTCATCCGCTTCAATGTGGAAATGTTACCTAATGCCCATGTTTATTTTGCCCCAGTTTTAGCAATATTAGGTGTAGTAAATATTGTGTACGGTGCTTGCTGTGCCTTTGCCCAAACAAATCTCAAACGCCGCTTGGCTTACTCTTCCATTGCCCACATGGGATTTGTATTAATTGGGATAGCCTCTTACACAGAAATTGGTATTAGCGGTGCTGTGCTGCAAATGGTTTCTCACGGTTTGATAGCCGCTAGCTTGTTCTTCTTATCCGGTGTCACTTACGAACGTACCCACACCTTAATGATGGACAAAATGGGCGGTATAGCTAAGGTTATGCCTAGAACCTTCGCAGTGTTTACCATTGGGGCTATGGCTTCTCTGGCTTTACCCGGTATGAGTGGCTTTGTGGGTGAATTGATGGTGTTCCTGGGTATTACTTCCAGCGACGTTTACAGTTCCAGCTTCAAAATTGTAGTTATCCTGTTATCAGCCGTTGGCGTAATTTTAACTCCAATTTATTTACTATCCATGCTGCGCCAAGTTTTTTACGGCCAGCAAAGTGAAGAATTACATCTAGATGCTGTTATCCCTGATATCAAACCCCGGGAACTATTTATTACCGCCTGTTTGATAGTTCCCATCATCTGTATTGGTCTATATCCTAAATTGGCTACCCAGACTTATGATGTCAAAACAGTGGAAGTAGCAGCCCATGCGCGTCAAGTTCTGCGGGTTTTCGCTCGTCAGCAACCGGTAAGTCTGTACTCACGTCTCTTCACTGCCCCAACCCTAGCTTCATCTGAAGTTGATACTTTAGTTAATATCTCAGAGTAAATATCGTACCCACCAAGGGTGTTGCCAGTAAATTTTAAATATGAGGGGAAATAGGGTGGTTAGAAGACCACCCTTAAATTTACTTTTTTTATAAAGTAACAACTAGTTACCTATTGAGCACAAATATCTCTTTCAATCAAAGATAAAAATGATAGTGGCTGGCTCATATTAGCAGCAAAGCCCAGAATTCCTCGGTCTCGATGTTCGTAAACTAACTGGCCTTTTGTGTCAAACAGAAAAGTTCCACCGCGCTGAGTTAAATAGGCACAATCAGGTACATAAGTGTGCCAATTTTTCAGGACTTCAGTCATATTACGTAGGCGTAGGGTAGCTAATTCAAAAGGACGTTGAAAACCACTCCCCCCTGCTAATTGGAAAAACGAGCCTTGAAAAGCAGGTAGAGGAGTAGCTTGAATAATTTCATCATCCTTTATCAGTTGAGGGGCTTGGCGATCTCCCTTGTATCCGCGAAAAACTTCCGCCAGGGTTCCCGGACTTCCAATCCCAGCACACATCAATAGCAGATTTAGCCAAGCTTTTTGAGACTGAGAAAGTCCGGGTAGAGACACATTCAGACCAGAATAAAGATTGAGTTGACAATGTAATTCTGCATTCGGTTCAACAAATAAATTTTCAGGCGGAAATCCTGTATATTCACAGAATTTTTTTCCGGAGCCTAAGTTACCAATTCCCACAGCACGAATAGCGAGTTTTTTATCTGCCAACTGTTCAGCTGCTCGCTGTAACCACCACGCATATTCCAGACTATCAAAATCCCCAAGTTGCGGCCAGACTAAAATAAGGATATGTGAGGCCGTCTCGCAATTTTCTAAAAGCGATCGCATCATGCCATCACTAACACGCTGACGTTTGGTCTGATTAAAAATAGCGTAGGGATTCATCAGAAGGTATTAACTGCTGTTTGGCTCAATTTTACCCCAATTTATCAATATTTGTGTTGATTTTAGAGGGTAAATTATCCCCATTCTAAACGGTGCTTTACATCTGCTACGTTGATGACTGCTGCAACTAACTTGTAGCAAAACCTTTTTTCTTGACCAGAAGATATGAAAGGTTCTCCTAGGCTGATAGTAAGTCTGAATTGATCCGGATCAAAGTTATCCAATTGTAATTCTTGTATAACTTCTTGAGAAGAATATGTTCCCTCTTCAAAATAATCAAGTTTATCTGTCCATATAGGATCAGTAATCGGTAAATCATACAAAGTTCCAGATAAACAGAAACGACATCTGAATTTCTTTTCATAGAACTTTTTTTTAACTTGCCACTCAATTTTTTCTGGTTTTATCAGTGCTAGTGAAGACTGAGCAGGTGATTTTTCTAGATTTTCATAAGAAATTTGTTTATCTGAACTACCTAACAGTTGTGGAGAACAAGAATGTCTTTGAATTTCTGGTTTTAGCAACCTTTGAGCTTGACTTAAAGTTAAACTTCCTAATACTTGCCATGATTTACTAGAATCTATCAACCAATTTTCAGGTTGATGGCATTCAGGAGCGGGTTTAATACATGGAATTCTGATAATGTCAAAAAGTTCAGGTTCTCTGTCATCCCTGAAAGTGTAATGTTCTGGATATAAGGTACCATCTTCTTCGTTAGACACTGGACGTAGCCACCCTGAACCATCCGTTTTCAAACCAGCAATACAAATTCCACCATGTTTAGTAGATTTGGCCAGGCAGATAATTTCAAAAACAAGCATTCTGAACCTCTGATTAGCACCCTTTTCAAGATTACGTTTAAAGGTGATGAATTTTGATTTCTGTGTCTAGCTTACTTTGCAAGTACTCAGCAACTAACCTGCGATGGCAATTATGAGGTTTTGCTTCACTACACAATAGACAAGCTTCATCTATAAGGTCTAAATTAACCTTGTTCTCAATCTGTCTCTGTGTCAGCAGTTCATTGAACCTTTTTTCATATGTTGTCCAGTTAATTTCGTTTTTTTTATATTCCTCCAGAATATCTTTAGTTGGAGCTAAATCAAGAATATGAATATATTCAATTTGTGCTATTTTCCCCAGAAAGTACTCCAAGTCATTCTTTTTTGTAAAGCCAGCCAATTGGGAAACATTATTCAGTCGAGTATCAATAACTCGTTTCACCCCAGCTTTGATAAGTGTTTCAAAGAATTGTTCCGCTTTTTTCTGGGTAAAACCAATAGTAAATAGATTAACTTGCTTGCTCATGAGAATCTTCTGTATCCGTATATTTCTGTTCTACATAGGCTATTTTTTCACCTTGTAACTGATATGCTTTTTGCAGCAATTCCTGACGTGAAAGATGTTTTTCTACAGTATCTATGGGTCTGAGAGCAAAAAGAGAAAGCTGTTTGACATGATTCTGATCATCCAGCAAAAATTTATATAAATTGTGCTGCTTTAACAGTCTATCTTCTAAACAGTCATGTGATTCTAAATCACCATTTTTATGAATATGGTTGATTTCTAAATTAGTCTTTTTCAAATGTGGACAAACCAAAATAGCTCTATGGCAAACAATAGGGTCTTTTTCAGCACACATTAAAGTAATTTGATATTGTTTAGCACCTTGGATGAGACGATTTAACCCAGTTGCAAAACCTTTTGTTGCACTAATTAAATCATAACGAGCCATACCATCTACATAGCAGATCCGATCATCAGGACGAGCGCCTAAATTGTCGCCCAGGTTAACATAGGCAATATCTACAGCTGCGAGGGATTTTTTCAAAGCAGCTTGATTGAAATGTGGAAATCTGCGGCTATAAGGGCTAGAGCGGACATCTGCTACAGCAGTAATTCCATGTTGCTGCAAAAGTGCAATAAAATTTTCAATTGAATGATTGGAGTGTCCAACCGTGAACATTTTCATAAATTCTGATCCTGTTAGAGGATGTTTGTCAAGTCATGATTAGTGTATCAACTATTGTTTGACCCCACCCTAACCCTCCCCTTGTAAGGGCTATCCATTACCCGGATCTTTCTTAACATTCGTGAGAGCGATCGCTCGCAAACCCCCAAACCTTAATCCTCCGTTGATGATTATCAATAAAATAAGGTTTTTATCAATAAGAATAAGGTACATTTTGTCAAGAGTAGGGAAATTTTCAAGCGTTGAAACCGTTGCCACATAAATGTTTCAAGATTGTTAAGAAAAATGTGGGTAATGAATAGTTGTAAGGGGAGGGGACTGGATTTGATTGTTTTTTGTGTGTTCCCTGTTCCCCATTCCCTGTTCCCTGTTCGGTGTGTTCCCTGTTCCCTAAGATAAAAATTACCTGTTGAAAACTTATCAAACATCCTCTTAGAGTCATGGACAAATTTCCCAGTATAATACCAGAATAAAAAAGCGGGCTAACCGCTAATGATGTGGTTAACCCGTTCAGCTTTGGGAACGCGCTGAGAAATATTTATTGCAATACCAACTTGACATTGGCGTTTTGCAGACCGCGCTGTTTGACTTCAGACAAGGTTTTGTTAACAGCGTACTTTTGGTTGATGGAGTTGATTAACTCGGTTTGGTTGTGCTTCTTAGCAACGCCCCACAGATCGGCGATGAGGTCAAAGGAACCATCGCTATTGCGGGACCAACCTAGATCATATTCACCTTCCAAAACAGCCACGATGTCCGAACGAACGCGCTGACCATTGTAACCACGAACATCAGCTTCAGTCTTTACGGTGATACCTAAGTCGCGTAAAGAAGACTTGAGGATTTCAGCATCGGTGATTTTGGTACGCAGAGTGCTAAAATGAGACATTTGGGTTTCCTCCAGTGAGAAGAGTGAGAAAAAAGACAACGGTTTTTTTTCGGTAAGCCGCGCTGATGGAAATGCGGCTTTTTCTCTTTGCTGCTAGCTTTTGGGCTAGCCTTTGCCCCCGGGGTGAGCAGGGGAAAGCTTTTAAAACTCCAGGCGCTGATATTCAGCAACGGAGGCTGCGGCGGGTCGTGCGCGCTGTCTAGCCCAATCTCTCAGGGCTGTTACTTGTTCTTGCATCGTCCGAGACAACGGCAGAGTCGCTTTTAGTGCAGCAATAATATCTAATTGTGTGAACTCGCGGTCTTGGGCAAAGGCTTCATACATTGCCGCCACAAGTGCTTGTTCAATTTCTGCCCCCGAGAAGCCGTCAGACATCTTGGCTAATTGCTCAAGATCGAATCGCGAAATTTCTTCACGACGCTTGGTGAGGTGGATTTTGTAAATATCCTGGCGTTCTTCGGTTGTGGGCAGATCCACAAAGAAAATTTCGTCAAAACGTCCTTTCCGTAAAAATTCTCCTGGTAAGCGTTCCACTCGGTTAGCAGTGGCCATGACGAAGACTGGAGATTTTTTATCTTGCATCCATGTTAGGAAAGAACCAAAGATTCTACTTGATGTACCCCCATCTGAATCAGATGAACCTGAGCTACCGGCAAAGGATTTATCTAACTCGTCTATGAACAGAATCGCTGGAGAGATAGATTCTGCTGTTTTTAGGGCATTACGTAAATTTGCTTCACTTCTTCCCACCATTGAGCCGTCATATACCCGCCCCATATCTAGGCGTAGTAATGGTAAACCCCATAGTCGGGAGGTAGTTTTGGCAATTAGCGACTTACCGCAACCAGGAACACCAAGAATTAACATCCCTTTGGGCTGAGGTAAACCATACTCTCTCGCCCTTTCTGTAAAGGCATTCGATCGCTGTTTGAGCCACCTTTTTAGTTCTTCTAAGCCCCCTACAGCATCAATGGTTGCATCTTCTTCGATGTATTCTAAAATACCATTGCGCCGAATTAGTTGCTTTTTCTCTGATAGAACTATATCTACTTCCTCTTCCGTTAGGCGACCTGTAGTTACTTGTGCCTTACGGTATACTTTCTCAGATTCGTCTTTAGTTAAACCTAAAGCGGCTCTGAGAAGCTTTTCTCGCGCCTCGGTTGTCAGTCGTCGCCCCCGATTTTGCTCTAAATGGTAAGTTAAGACTTTGTTTAACTCCGCCATGTCTGGCAATTGGAAGTCAATCACCACAACTTCTTTCTCTAGTTCAATGGGAACTTGCTGCATGGGTGACATCAAAATGATGTTCTTCTGCATTCCCTTGAAGCTGGCGATCGCATCTCTTAACGACCTTGTTGTGGCCGGCGCATCAATAAACGGATGTAAATCTTTAAGAATAAATATACCAGGTTCTTTCTGTCGGATTATCCACTCAATTGCAGCCTCTGGGGAAACAGTGTTGTGTTGAGTGACGTTCCGGGGTTGCCCACATTCCACGATGCCGTGAGTTACTGTCCAGACGTATACGCGGCGTTGGGGCTTTAATATTTGGGCGATTGTGGAAATTGCCTGTTCCGCCCGCTCTTCCTCGGAGGTCACAAGGTAGATTAGAGGATATTGAGCTTGAATTAGAATACTGAGCTCTTCTTTCATACAATCGACCTGCTTGAGACCTTATACAGTAAAGACATCGTTTTTTGGTTGTGGCAACAGCAGAATTATGAATTGTTCATTCATCATTCTTACCTAGCAAGGAACCAATTCTTCCTCACCCTTGGGATGAGTTTCATCTTTTTCCATTTCATCAATAGATAGATGCTCCCTCATTATTCCTGGTTGATTACCCATGGCAATCAGTTCTCCATCACGTAAGACCAATGAACTGTCACAATCTGGGCAGGAATAAATTCGGTGTGTTCGTCCATACACAGAAGCTTCAATTTCCTCCACTAATTCTGAGTTAGCTAGGTAGAAGACTAGGGCGCGTTCGGCAAGTTCAGACATCGGTTCGGAATCAATAGCTGAACGAATCTTCAGTTTTTTGTGAACTTCTGGCGACAAATACAAAGTAACCTTTTGCTTAGCTTGCATATAACTCTTTGACGGCCTTACCCGGGTATGTATATCACCTTATCGGTTGGTTTGTCAGTTGTCAAGACGTTAAAGCGTTTTAACGGTATTTTTGTTACGTTTATTTACAATAGATGAGTCAAGAATAATCATTTGTTCGACAACATTGCCTGGCCGTGAAAGATTCGGTCGCGGGAGAAAACTATAGGGGAAGTGGGGTGGGAATCCCCGGATGTCAAAGACTTCAAGGGTGAATTTTCAATTGTTTAATGCTCTTCTTCCCCGTCATCCGGATGAGTTTCCCACCCTGAACCAGCGATTTTTACAAGAATGATCGTGAATAAGGTACAGAAACCTGATAGATTTAGCTATCAGCGAGTAAAAACTGGTGAAGATGAAAGTCCTGGTTATTGGTGGTGATGGATATTGCGGTTGGGCAACTGCACTTTACCTTTCCAACCGAGGTTATGAAGTTGGAATTTTAGATAGTTTGGTGCGGCGGCACTGGGATAATGAATTGGGTCTGGAAACTCTAACTCCCATCGCACCAATTCAGCAACGCCTCCAGCGCTGGCAAGATTTGACAGGTAAATCTATCGACCTATTCATTGGCGATATTACTAACTACGAATTTCTCAAGAAAGTTCTACACCAATTTGAGCCCCAGGCTCTAGTGCATTTTGGTGAACAACGATCAGCGCCCTTTTCCATGATTGACCGAGAACACGCAGTTCTCACCCAGGTCAATAACGTAGTCGGCACATTAAACCTGCTCTACGCCATGCGAGAAGATTTCCCAGATTGCCACATGGTAAAACTGGGAACAATGGGCGAATATGGTACACCCAATATCGACATCGAAGAGGGGTACATCACAATTGAACACAACGGGCGCAAAGATACCCTACCGTATCCTAAGCAACCCGGCTCCATGTACCACCTGAGCAAAGTTCATGATAGTCATAATATCAACTTTGCTTGCCGTATCTGGGGATTAAGAGCTACAGACCTAAATCAAGGGATAGTTTATGGCGTTCTCACCGAAGAAACGGGAATGGACGAAATGTTAATTAATCGTCTTGATTATGATGGAGTGTTTGGAACAGCACTAAATCGTTTCTGTATCCAAGCTGCCATTGCCCACCCCCTCACCGTCTACGGTAAAGGTGGACAAACTCGTGGCTTCTTAGATATTCGGGATACAGTACGATGTATTGAACTAGCGATCGCTAACCCTGCAGCGCCAGGGGAATTCCGGGTATTTAACCAATTTACTGAACTATTCAGCATTGGTGACCTGGCATTAATGGTGAAAAAAGCTGGCAATGCCATAGGACTGAATGTAGAAATCAATCACCTGGATAACCCCAGAGTGGAAAAAGAAGAACACTACTTCAACGCTAAAAATACCAAACTGCTAGACCTAGGTTTACAGCCGCACTATCTGTCTGACTCCTTACTAGATTCTCTGTTAAACTTTGCCGTCAAGTATCAAAAACGAGTTGATCACCAGCAAATTCTGCCCAAGGTCTCTTGGCACAGAAATTAATTCTCAGCCTGTAGCGAAACATCCTTTTTGACTGAGCATCAACTATATAGTTTGTAGGGTGGGCATCTTGCCCACTTCTACCTAGCAGGGCGGACTGACCATAAAGCCTGCATATGCACGATTTGTATCTATACCCACCAGACCGAGTGTCCGGGTAATTGATTGCCATCCAAAAGCATCTGGGATTATCTGCTTATTTAGTTTTTATGAGAATCGCCCTATTTACTGAAACCTTTCTCCCGAAAATTGACGGCATAGTCACGCGCCTGCGCCATACTGTAGACCATCTCCAGCGCCGTGGTGACCAAGTACTAGTGTTTGCCCCTGATGGCGGCATCACCGAACACAAAGGAGCTCAAGTTTACGGCGTGAGTGGTTTTCCGCTGCCATTGTATCCAGAGCTAAAAATGGCCTTACCCCGTCCCGCCATTGGTTCTGCTTTAGAAGAATTTCAGCCAGATATTATTCATGTGGTTAATCCAGCTGTCTTAGGACTGGCGGGAATTTTTTATAGCAAGATCCTCAAAATACCATTAGTAGCCTCCTACCATACCCATTTACCTCAATACCTCCAGCATTACGGATTGGGAATGCTAGAAGGGCTGCTGTGGGAATTGCTCAAAGGTGCTCATAATCAAGCCGCTTTGAATCTTTGTACCTCTACGGCGATGATGACAGAACTCACAGGACATGGTATCGAACGGGTCAAGATCTGGCAAAGAGGTGTAGATACAGAATTATTTCATCCTAATTTAGCTACTGGGGTCATGCGATCGCGTCTGTCTGAAAATCACCCAGACAGTCCCTTGCTACTCTATGTCGGTCGTCTTTCCGCCGAAAAGGAAATTGAGCGCATCAAGCCCATATTAGCAGCAATTCCCGATGCTCGATTGGCATTGGTAGGTGATGGTCCCCACCGTCAAGAATTAGAAAAACATTTTGCCGACACTCCCACCCATTTTGTGGGATATCTCATGGGGCCAGAATTAGGTTCTGCCTTTGCTAGCGCTGATGCCTTTATTTTTCCCTCTCGCACAGAAACACTAGGTCTGGTGCTACTAGAAGCAATGGCCGCTGGTTGTCCGGTAGTAGCAGCCCGTTCTGGGGGAATTCCTGATATTGTTACAGATGGCCTCAATGGCTATCTTTTTGACCCCACAGCAGATGTTGAAGATGCCATTAATGCCACTGTCCGCCTCCTACAACACAAGCAAGAACGAGATGTCATCCGTCACAACGCCCGTAGAGAGGCAGAAAAATGGGGCTGGTCAGCTGCCACAGGTCAGCTACAAGATTACTATCAAAAGGTGCTTTTCTCGGAAAAAATGACAAAAGTAGCCTAAATAGACATTTGTATAACCCCCTCCATGAAAACTGCTTTGAGACTCCCCGCACCCTTGGTGACGGGGATTGTTATTTCATCTGTCCTCCTTAGAGACTTAGAGGATGTTTGTCAAGTCATGATTAGTGTATCGAATATTATTTGACCCCTCCCTCTCCTTACAAGGGTAGGTTTTTAATATGATCTGTGAAGGCAAGACCACCGAAGACAAGGAAGGAAAGTGGACAAGGAAGATTTT
>NZ_JANQDF010000174.1:0-11592 GCF_029891675.1 Anabaenopsis tanganyikae CS-531 | reverse complement strand
TTAAATGGGGCGTACAACATATTAAGAAAAGCAGTCCTGAACGCTTTTGCAGACGGGATAGAGGGGTTAGGAGTAACTCCAATCAGGTTTACCCCTGGTAAAGTGACTTTGTAGATTTGTCTATAATTTCACAAACTCTTGCTGTATGATACCTTGAGTGGCGTAGCCATAACCGCAGGTAGTAGGTTAAGTGGATAACTGCAACCAAGGATGAAGCAATAACATCGATCACCTTAGTGCTGCAATTGTCAAAAAAATCACTCTTGGGGAGCAAGAGGCAGGAGTAAAAAGGGGTTAAGATTATTGTAGCACTTCCTCTGAACCAGTAATTTAAGGCTAAATGGCAGATAAAATTAAGATGACTTCATTACTACCTCGAAATCTCGGCGTTGTCATCCGGCCGGCCCAATACCGGGATTTGGACGGAATTGAGCAAATAACTCAAGACTCATTATCTGACTTGACTCCCAAAGAGGCTGAAATTGCCATCAACCAGATGCAATGGTTACGCCGTTGGTATGGATTACTAAAATTTTTGAGTTGGTTTCCTAACCCTCTCAAGTATCGTTTCTGTGCCTACGTAGCAGAACAGGGGCGAGTATTGTTAGGAATGATTCAAGTGTCACCTTTCAACCGTACACGCAGTACATGGCGGATTGATCGGGTAATGCTGGCGAAATCGCTAGAGAAACAAGGAGTAGGCTCACAACTGTTGCGCCATTGCTTTGAGTCGATTTTAGAAGCTCGGACTTGGTTGTTAGAAGTTAATGTTAATGATAAAGACGCTCTAGCACTATATCGGCACAATGGATTTCAGCGCCTGGCAGAAATGACCTACTGGGAAATTGAACCGCAATTACTGGCTGTATTAGCGCAAGCGGAGCCGGACTTACCTAATCTTTTGCCTGTAAGTAATGCCGATGCTCAATTACTCTATCAGTTAGATACAGCATCAATGCCTCCTTTGGTGCGTCAGGTGTTTGATCGCAATACACGGGACTTTAAAACCAGTTTGTTGGGTGCTCTAGCTGATGCTGTGAAGCAGTGGATCACAAAAACAGAAGTGGTGAGTGGCTACGTGTTTGAACCGCAACGCAAAGCAGCCATTGGCTATTTCCAAGTACAACTGAACCGCCAGGGCGAAACTCCTCATGTGGCGACCCTGACAGTTCACCCCGCTTATACCTGGCTATATCCAGAGATGCTTTCCCAATTAGCGCGCATTGTTCAAGATTTCCCGCAGCAAGGTTTACAATTAGCATCCTCAGACTACCAAGCGGAACGAGAAGAGTATTTAGAACGCATTGGGGCCAAGCGCATAGAACATACCCTGGTGATGTCTCGCTCAGTTTGGCATAAGTTACGGGAGTCGAAATTTGTTTCCTTGGAAGGAATTCAGTGGAGTGGGGTACTACAAGGTTTACAACCGGCGCGTAAACCCATACCAGGTGGGATGTCATGGGTAAGACCAACAAACCAATCACCATCAGACAGTCCAGCGCCAGGCAAATCAGAACCTATAACCTTTAAGTGCGATAATTTGAGTATGGAAGTATTGCCGATTCCTGAATCCACAGAGCAGCCAAAACAGGAGAACTAGTTTGACACCCCAAGAGCAACCACAACCGTTTATTTCAGCATTGGGATTAGATTTTGGTCGCAAGCGGATTGGTGTAGCAGGGTGCGATGGTACTGGTTTGATTGCTATGGGACTCACCACCATTGAACGGACATCCTTTGAAAGGGATGTCCAGCAAATCCGCCACATGGTGAATGAGCGTCAGGTACAAGTGCTGGTCATGGGTTTACCTTACTCTATGGATGGGACTTTAGGATTCCAGGCTCGTCATGTGTTGAAATTTGGCAAAAAATTGGCGAAGGCTATGGAGTTACCATTGGAATATGTAGATGAGCGATTAACTTCTTTCCAAGCGGAGCAACTGTTAATAGCTGAAAATATCTCGCCATCACGCCATAAAGGTTTAATTGACCGTAAGGCGGCAGCTTTAATTTTACAACAATGGCTTGACACTAGACGGGGCAACTTCCAGGAAGCCGTGCTAGCCTGAGAGTATTGATACCTTTTACATGATATTCTGAATTGTGTCACTAAGACTGATATCAATTTCTGAAGCTCTTCTCTTGACTGAATTAGTCAAGAAATAGTAAAGACATTTGTATATCTACTTCTATTTATAAAGTTTTACACTTCGGCTATGTTTTCCTCTCCATTTCCTGAAGAAAATGATCATGCTCATGCAGGTTCTATCACCCTCACCGATGAGACCGGGCGAAGCCTAGAATGTTATGTTGAACATTCCCTGGTGGTTGAGGGACAAGAATATGTTTTGCTCCTCCCTGTGGACTCGCCTATAGAAATTTTTGCTTGGCAAGGTGATGATGATGATGAACAGGCGGTTTTGGTAGATGATGATGCTGTCATTAACCAAATTTTAGGTACTGCTCAGGCTGTTTTGGCTGAACAAAATTTGATCGTCAAGCATACTGCTTATGCTCTGACAGTGTCTGGTGATTTACCAGCAGTGGAAGAGTCGGAGATTTTCACCTTGGAAATTGAAGAAGATGAGGAGTTGGAACCTGAACAATTACAGCGACTTGCTAGTTTCTATCATCAAGATCAAGAATACGCAATTTATACCCCTGTAGACCCGCTGCTGTTTTTCGCTCGCATTTCTAGCACTGGAGAACCTCAATTACTTTCCCCAGAGGAATTTAAAAAAATACAACCACTGTTAGAAGAAGAACTTTTTAACGAGGTCGAATAAGCTAAAGTAGATTGATGCTGATGGGGTTGGTAGTAATACTACTCTAGTTAAGTGGGAATGAGGGAAGAATCTCCCACTACCAGTGAGGCTGTAGTGGTGAGAGAATAAAATATTTGTGTTTGAAGTAGTTAAATTTGACTATGACCTGGAATGATCTCTTACAGCCTAATTTAATTATATCCGGTTCTGTCTTGAACCTGACACCCGCAATTATTCAACAATATGGGCTGCAGGGGTTGGTATTGGATGTGGATGAAACCCTGGTACCTTTGAGAGTGGGACTAGCTTCGCCAGAACTACAAGACTGGGTAGAGCAAGTGCGTAGTTCTACACAGTTGTGCTTGGTGAGTAATAATCTGAGTGAATCACGGATCGGTGGAATCGCCCGATCGCTCAATTTGCCCTATTACTTAGGTGCAGCCAAGCCGTCACGACGGAAAATTAGAGCCGCACTCACGGGGATGAATCTCCCTGCGGAACAAGTAGGAATGGTGGGCGATCGCTTGTTTACCGATGTCTTAGCAGGTAATCGTTTGGGAATGTTCACCATTTTAGTAGACCCGATTATTCATCCCGATGTAGCTCTGCGCTCTCATCCTGTGCGGAATTTTGAAGTTTGGTTATCGGAAATCTTGGGAGCTACCATTACCCCTAAAGAAAGAAAAGTTAACAAAACTTGAGAAGTCGTCGCTAAAGTAAATATAAAGAAATACTTAAGAAACCTAGGGAAAATTGGGAAATCGGTGATGATAATAATTGATAATATGGGGTCAGCAAAATAAAGACCCTAGCCCATAATAAATAACAATTAACCCGTAGAGCGTCGGCCTTTATCTATAGAAGGCTCGGCGCTTTACAAATTTTAACGAAAATTATCAATGACCAAGACGATTGTTATCAAAATCGGTACTTCTAGCCTCACTCAACCAGAAACCGGACAGCTAGCGCTGTCCACCATTGCCACCTTAGCAGAAACACTGTGTCATTTGAGACAGGAAGGGCATAGAGTGGTTTTAGTTTCCTCTGGGGCGGTGGGAGTGGGTTGTGCCAGATTGGGTTTAACTGAACGTCCTAAAGCCATGGCTCTCAAACAAGCAGTAGCAGCAGTGGGACAGGGGCGGTTAATGCGGATATATGATGATTTATTTACTACACTATCCCAGCCCATTGCTCAAGTGTTGCTGACTCGTAGCGATTTGGTACAGCGTAGCCGCTATCTGAATGTGTATAATACCTTTCAGGAACTATTGGGACTGGGTGTAATTCCTGTAGTCAATGAAAATGATACGGTAGCAGTGGAGGAGTTGAAATTTGGCGATAATGACACCCTTTCGGCATTGGTTGCTAGTTTAATAGAAGCAGATTGGTTATTTATCCTCACTGATGTAGACAGGCTATATTCAGCCGACCCGCGTTCAGTACCAGATGCGCAGCCCATATCTTTGGTGAATAACCTCAAAGAACTAGCAGCATTACAAATACAAACCGGATCTCAAGGGTCCCAATGGGGTACCGGGGGGATGTTAACTAAAATTTCTGCTGCTAGAATTGCGATCGCGGCGGGAGTGCGAACGGTAATCACTCAAGGAAGATTTCCCCATAATATCGAGAAGATTCTGGCCGGGGAACCCCTGGGAACTCACTTTCAACCACAACCTGAACCAACTTCGGCCCGTAAACGTTGGATAGCTTACGGTCTAGTTCCGGCGGGAAAATTATACTTGGATACAGGGGCGATCGCCGCGATCGCCCAGGGCGGGAAATCCTTATTAGCCGCGGGGATTAAAACAGTAGAAGGAAACTTTGAAGCTCAAGCGGCGGTGCAGTTATGCGACCACCAGGGAACGGAAATCGCCAGAGGTGTTGTCAACTACAGCAGCGAGGAGCTAGAAAAGATTCGCGGCTGTCATTCCCGGGAAATTTGCACAATTTTGGGCTATGTAGGTGCTGAAACTGTGATTCATCGGGATAATTTAGTTTTAACTTAGGGGTGCACAAATGGCTGTAGGTGCTATAATAGGAGGTGGTATCTGAGCTTATGGGCGAAATCCCGGCGGGCAATAAATAACCGCCTATAACTGCGCCAAGTCTGACAGATTCACCAAAACTGCATATATTACCGGGAGAGGTGTCCGAGTGGTTGATGGTGACGCACTCGAAATGCGTTTTGGGGCAACTCAACGGGGGTTCGAATCCCCCCCTCTCCGTTTAATTTCCCTGTTGTGGCTAAACCCAGGTTAGATAAGGTAGTTGAGCAGCTGTAGCCTGGATTGCCTCAGACTGAGCCACTAACTGACCGCAAGCATCCCATGTACCAGCAATAAAGGTGCTGCGAGTGCCTTGACTCATGGTAACTTTTGTGGTATAATCGCCCAGTGATACTTGTAAGGTTTCCAAGTTGACTGTTACAGCAGCTTGGGGGTCGGCGCTGACTAACTCTTGCAGTTTTTTGACTGTAGGAGCATCGGCAGTGACGCAAGGTATGCCCATGGCTACACAGTTACCAAAAAAGATTTCGGCGAAACTTTCCCCTATTAAAGCTTGAATCCCCCATTTAGCGATCGCTTGGGGGGCGTGTTCCCGTGATGAACCACAGCCAAAGTTGCGGTTAACGATTAACACATTTGCCCCTTGATATTGGGGTTGGTCAAAGGGGTGTTCGCCCTTTAATGCGGTGCGGTCATCGATGAATACGCCTTCACCCAAGCCATCAAAGGTAATGGCTTTTAAATAACGGGCGGGGATAATTCTGTCTGTATCTATATCATCCCCTATAAGGATTATAGCGCGACCTGAGATTTTTTTAACTTCACTGACCATAATTTTAAGTTTTTGTCACTAGAGCAGGGGGATGGGTGGGGGTGTTATAGCAATTCGCGCACGTCTGCAACTTCCCCTTGAATAGCAGCTGTAGCTACCATGGCGGGACTCATAAGTAATGTGCGACCAGAGGATGAACCTTGTCTACCTTTAAAATTGCGGTTGGAAGAGGAGGCGCTGATTTGTCTACCTTGGAGTTTATCGGGGTTCATCGCTAGGCACATAGAACATCCGGGTTCACGCCATTCAAATCCAGCTTGTGCAAAGATGTGATGCAGTCCTTCGGCTTCCGCTTGTTGTTTCACCCGTTCTGAACCGGGAACCACAAAGGCCTTAACTCCCTGCGCAACGTGGCGACCTTGGGCAATTTTAGCAGCTTCGCGCAGGTCACTAATTCTGCCGTTGGTGCAACTACCAATAAAACAGACATCAATTTTAGTCCCTTTGATGGGTTGACCGGGGAACAAATCCATGTATTTGTAAGCTTCTTCGGCTACAAAGCGGTCTTCTTCTGGTAGTTCTTCTGCTTTGGGTATCAGTTCATTGACCCCGATACCTTGACCGGGGGTAATTCCCCAGGTGACTGTGGGAGCAATATCCGCGGCGTTGAAAACTACTACATCATCATATTCTGCATCAGCATCACTCTTGATAGACTCCCACCAAGCCACAGCTTCCTCCCATTGCGCACCTGTGGGGGCGAAGTCTCTACCCTTTAAGTAATCATAGGTTACTTGGTCGGGATTGACATAACCGCATCTCGCACCGCCTTCAATGGCCATGTTACAAACGGTCATCCGTTCTTCCATGTTCATTTGTGCAAAGGTGGTACCCGCATATTCATAGGCGTAACCTACACCACCTTTTACACCCAGTTGGCGAATAATGTGCAGGATGACATCTTTGGCGTAAACACCGGGGTTTAAAGTCCCATTGACTTCGATTTTGCGTACTTTCAATTTTGATAAAGCCAGAGTTTGGGAAGCTAAAACATCCCTAACTTGGCTTGTACCAATACCAAAGGCGATCGCACCAAAGGCCCCATGGCTAGATGTGTGACTATCCCCACAAGCGATAGTCATTCCTGGTTGGGTCAGTCCTTGTTCTGGGGCGATGACGTGGACTATACCTTGATTACCAGAACCAATGTTATGAAAGGTGATATTATTTTCTTGGCAATTTTGTTCTAAAGCCTGAATCATATCTTCTGCCAAGCCATCGATAAATGGCCGGGACTGGTTATCGGTAGGTACGATGTGGTCTACTGTGGCTATGGTTCTTTGTGGAAACAATACCTTTAGTCCCCTCTCCCGCAACATAGCAAAGGCTTGGGGACTAGTGACCTCATGAATTAAGTGAAGCCCGATAAATAATTGTGTCAGCCCTGAGGGAAGTGTTCCAACGGTGTGTAAGTTCCAAACTTTATCAAACAGGGTGCCTTTGCTCATAAAAATCGTTATTGAACCAGTCAGATTTACTATACTATCAAAAAACTGTCCCCCTGTGACATTTGGCTTTCTATGTGGAATTATGTGTTATTAATTACATTTTATCCCCATTACTTCCCTAACTAGATTTTCTAGTTCGGAATCAAGAAGAATATTCTGGCAATATTTGACGGATTTCGCGATTTTATCAGGGCTAAAACCCAGTTATAAAATTTCAATCTGTTAGTTATGAAAACAAATGGTTACTATTAGAAATAAATGGTTAATTCCTGGGGTTGCAAGTTATGAGTTTGATTTTAGTTATTGAAGATGAGGAGCAAATTCGTTTAAATATCTCAGAAATTCTGCTATTAGCAGATTTCTCCGTCGTCAGTGCTGCTGATGGTTCAGAAGGCTTGCATTTAGCGAGGGTTAAATCTCCTGATTTAATTCTTTGTGATATTATGCTCCCTGGTATGGACGGTTTTCAGGTGTTAAAAAAACTGCGGAATTATCCTAATACAGCTAATATTCCCTTAATTTTTCTCACTGCTAAAGCCGAGCGTGAGGATTTGCGCCAAGGGATGAATTTAGGCGCAGATGACTACATTACTAAACCTTTTGAACCAGGGGAAATATTACAAGCAGTTAAAGCACGGTTAAAAAGACAAGCATTATCTACACAGCAGCATCTGGATAATCACCACAAAATCGAACAACTGCAACAGGAAATTAAAGAAAATGATACAAATTTACAAGTTTCTCGACAACTATCGGATATTAGAGGTAATTTGTTAGAAAAATTATCCCAGGAATTACGCGATCCTCTGTCTAATATCAACATCGCCCTACATATGCTTGGCCATTCTCAGACTGAGGAAAAGCGTCAGCAATATTTGGGAATCATCCAAGAAGAATATGCGCGGGAGGTGAAAATCTTGAATGAAGTTGATGACCTGCGAGAGTTACTGACGGCGGAAAATACTAAGTTACTCCAACAGTTTAATTTGCTGGATTCATGATTATTTTGGCTGGCGTTTTGGCGGCGTTTTTTCTCTCAAGAGAGAATTTTAGCTGTTGAGGGTTACTTCCTAGGCGATCGCATCCCGATATAAGATAGTAAAGGCGTGAAATTTCACGCCTCTAGATACACTTACTATAAAAATGGGTAGTACTGGACTCGAACCAGTGACATCCTGCTTGTAAGGCAGGCGCTCTACCAACTGAGCTAACCACCCGTTTGCTCTCACAATTAAACAATATAGCAAAAGAATTTTGATTGCGCAACCCCTTGGGAAAATATTTTTTTTGACGTACAATAATAACTCGGTAATCCTGTGTAGAAAGGCGATCAATTGCAATATGCCCTCTGCTAGAACCCATGATCGCATTACCTTATATAGTCTACCGTTGATCGCCGGTGCCACTCTATGGCAAACCCGCAGCAGTAATTTAACCCTGTTGGTTGCGAGTGGGTTTATGTTTAGCGGTCTGATGTTTGGCCCGGATTTAGATATTTACTCCCGTCAGTTTCAACGCTGGGGCTTTTTACGCTGTATTTGGCTACCTTATCAAAAAAACCTGCGTCACCGCTCTATGTTATCTCACGGGCCAATTATTGGTACAACCCTGAGGGTAATTTACCTGGGCTGTTTGCTGTGGTTTGTCGCTGTGGTAATTCTGGTGATGGGGGAAATGCTGGGAATTGTCACTCTGACTTGGCGGGATTTAGGTGTAACTGTGGGGCGATCGCTCATGGTTTACACTACGGAATATTTGGCTTTATTTTTGGGGTTGGAGTTGGGCGCTATGAGTCATTCTCTGAGTGATTGGGGTGGTTCGGCTTATAAGCGTTTGCAAAAGCAGGGGGTGCGGGGTTTACTCTCTCCTAGGAGGAGAAGAAGGTGATTTTTTAACGCAAAGGTACGCAGAGGTTTTTATGGATGGGTGTTTGGCGGCTTTACAGGAGTTGATTTCGGTGGTAGCTCGGTTGCGATCGCCTGATGGGGGTTGTCCTTGGGATTTGGCGCAAACTCCCCAAAGTCTGATTCCTTATGTGATTGAGGAAGCTTATGAGGTGGTTGATGCAATTCAAGGGGGTGATGATGCAGCTATGGCCGAAGAGTTGGGGGATTTATTATTACAGGTGGTTCTCCAAGCCCAAATTGCTGGGGAGTCGGGAAGGTTTGATTTGGAGGGGGTTGCTAGGGGGATTTCGCAAAAGTTGATCCGTCGTCATCCCCATGTGTTTGGTGATGTGTCCGTTGCGGGTGTGGATGAGGTGAGGGAAAATTGGGAGGCGATTAAGGCCAGGGAAAAGGGGGAGGTTTCTGTTAAGCATCAGTTGAGTGACCAGCTGGGTCGTTATGGTCGCACTCTTCCGCCGTTAATGGGGGCGATGAAAATTTCCCAAAAGGCGGCCCAGGTAGGTTTTGAATGGGAAAGTATTGACGGGGTTTGGGCGAAGTTTTATGAGGAGTTGGGGGAGTTTCAAGAGGCTTTGGTGGGGGAAACTCCAGCACGTCAAGAAGCAGAATTGGGTGATTTACTGTTTGCAGTTATCCAGTTGGCTCGGTGGTACAATCTTGACCCTAGCTCTGCTTTACAAGGAACTAATCAACGTTTTGTACACAGGTTACAAAAAATGGAGGCGGTGCTTGATCGCCCCCTGTCTGATTACTCTTTAGATGAGTTAGAATCTTTATGGCAGCAGGCTAAGGCCCAAATTGCTCGGGAGCAAGGTTTATAGTTTCATGGTGACTGTCTTCACCTCGGTGTATTGTTGCAGTCCATATTCTCCCAGTTCTCTACCCATCCCTGACTGTTTGAACCCGCCAAAGGGTGCTGCTGCGTCAAATACATCGTAACAATTTACCCACACTGTACCCGCGCGCACATTGTTGGCGATCGCATGGGCTTTGGTAATATCCTGTGTCCAGACTGCTGCAGCTAGTCCGTAGATGGTATTATTCGCCCGGTTAATTACTTCCTCAATGTCTCTAAATTTGATGATGCTCATCACTGGGCCAAAGATTTCTTTTTGAGCGATCTGCATATCATCCCGGACATCAGCAAAAACTGTGGGTGTAATAAAGAATCCTTTTTCGCCGATTTGAGTCCCTCCACACAGCAGCTTGGCCCCTTCCCTATTCCCTGCATTGATGTAACCCATGACTCTATCAAATTGCTCTTTGTCTACTTGGGGTCCTTGTTGGGTGTGGGGGTCAAAGGGGTTACCCACTACCCGCCTTTTCGCTGCTTCTACACTTTTGGTAACAAACTCTTCGTAACATTTCTCTTCTACAAATAACCGGGAACCGGCGCAGCAACACTGACCTTGATTAAAAAATATACCTTCATGGGAACCGGCGATCGCTGCTTCTAAGTCTGCATCGGCAAACACTATATTAGGACTTTTACCCCCCAATTCTAAGGTTACTCGCTTCAGGTTACTTTGTGCCGCAGCAGCCATAATTAAATGTCCTACTTCTGTAGAACCGGTAAAGGCTACTTTGTCAATATCCATATGTCTGGCGATCGCCGCTCCCGCTGTGTGACCGTATCCTGATAATAGATTCACTACCCCAGGGGGAAACCCCGCAGCTATAATTAACTCACCCACCCGCAATGCAGATAAAGGTGTTTGTTCCGCGCTTTTCATGACTACGGTGTTACCCATAGCTAAAGCTGGGGCTAATTTCCAAGCTTGCATTAATAGGGGAAAGTTCCAGGGAATAATTTGACCTACTACCCCTACCGGTTCATGGCGTGTGTAACAGAAATAAGGGCCATTAATGGGGATGGTTTTACCTTGTACTTTGTCAGCCCAGCCCGCATAATAGCGGTAACAGGCAATGACTAACTCTATGTCCCCTAGGGAATCATGTAAAGGCTTACCATTGTCTAAGGTTTCTAGCCGCGCCAATTCCTCAGTATTTTCCTCAATTAAATTTGCTAATTTATACAGTAATTTACCGCGACGGTTAGGGGACATCCCCCGCCATTCCCGACTATTAAAAGCATTGCGGGCTGCTTGTACGGCGCGGTCTACGTCTGCTTTGTCTGCTTCTGCTACCTCACAGATCACTTCCCCTGTACTGGGGTTGATGGTAGCAAAGCGGCGACCGTTGATACTTTCTACCCACTGGTTATTAATCAGCAGTTGGGTAGGTCCGATTTTTACCTGTTGCTCTGGTACTGTGGCTATAACCATCAGGTTCTCCTGGAAAAATCAAGGTTTTACTTAAATAATTACTTGCTATGAAGGGAGGGATACTTGATTAAGGTTATTCTAGCACGGGGAATTTTATCCCCGATGCGGTGCTGTTTGGTTGCTTCAACGCCCATCAAACCATTTGCCAGCTATTAGCTGAAACAGCATAAACTATTAGAGGATGAAATTGGGGCGGACTTAGAGGTTTTAGAGGAACTCCTGGGATGATTGACCATGACCGGTTATTTAAAGAATTAATTTCTACCTTCTTTGTGGAATTTTTAGAGTTATTTCTCCCCCAAGTAGTCAGAGAAATTGACCGAGAATCTATTCAGTTTTTACCCCA